>CAYNHP010000035.1:0-22774 GCA_964397235.1 uncultured Bacteroides sp.
TCGCGCAGCTCGTCGTCCAGGAGGTCGCTCTTGGATATTGCCAGCACGCGCTGTTTGTCCATCAGCTGGGGGTTGAACTGCTCGAGCTCTTTGAGCAGAATGGAGTATTCTTTGGCGATGTCGTCGGCGTCGGCGGGTACCATGAAAAGGAGCACTGCATTTCGCTCGATATGACGCAAGAACCTCAGTCCAAGGCCCTTACCTTCACTTGCCCCTTCGATAATACCGGGGATGTCGGCCATGACAAACGAGCGGTTGTCGCGGTAGGAGACAATGCCCAGCTGGGGCTCCATCGTGGTGAAAGGATAGTCGGCTATCTTAGGTTCGGCGGCTGAAACTGCCGATAGCAGGGTCGACTTCCCGGCATTGGGGAATCCGACCAGACCTACGTCGGCAAGCATCTTCAGCTCCAGGATTACCGACTTCTCAATGGCCGGCTCACCGGGCTGGGCATAACGCGGCGTGCGGTTGGTTGAGCTTTTGAAGTGCCAGTTGCCGAGGCCACCGCGTCCGCCCTTGAGAAGCTTCACTTCCTGGCCATCGTCGGTCACTTCGGTGAGATACTCTCCCGTTTCCGCATCAAAAACGACGGTTCCGCAGGGCACTTCCACCACCACGTCCTCGCCGTCCTTGCCGAACGACCGTCCGCCGGAACCGCTCTCACCGTTGCCGGCAAAAATATGGCGACGGTATTTCAACGGAAGCAAGGTCCACATATTTCGGTTACCCTTCAGGATAATATGCCCCCCGCGACCGCCGTCGCCGCCGTCTGGGCCTCCTTTGGGAACGTATTTCGCACGATAAAAATGACGCGACCCTGCTCCGCCCTTACCCGAGCGGCACAGAATCTTAACATAGTCTATAAAGTTGGAATCTGCCATTTCTGTATATATTAGTTATGTAATATAAACAATTTGGAAACGCTTATGGTTATCGGTTTTTGAAAGAATTATGATGACGCATCAGTTCCGCAGCCTGGCGGAAATCAACCGGCGACCCGACGTCGATCCACGTCCCCTGTATCGGATAATAAGTCACACGCTTTCCTGCCGCGATAGCGCTTTGAATCAAATCGGTAGCGTCACAACGCGTGTCCGGTTCCAGCATGTCGAGCACCGACTGCGAAAAAAGGTAAATCCCGGCATTGGCATAATAAGAGAACGAGGGTTTCTCTTCAATACCGGTAACCTCATCCGGACGCTCCTCGTCTATCGCCAGGATGGCGTAAGGCACCGAAACCTGGTATGGAATCACGGCTACGGTAACATCTGCCCCGCCGGCTCGGTGCCGCAGGTACATGTCCTCAAACGATATGGTCGTGAGCAGGTCGGAATTCATCACCAGTGTAGCTTCAATACCTCCTACAGGAACTGAGCAAAGCGTCACGGAACCGATGGTCCCCAGTGGTCTTGTCTCCTCCACCACTTTCACGTCAACTCCGGCCACAGGGTTCTCGAAATGGTCCTTTATCTGCTGGGCCAAGTATCTGGCAGTCACGGTTATATCCTCGATACCCACAGCTGCCAATGCTTCTATGTTATAGTCTATAATAGCCTTACCTTCGATTTCAAGCAGCGGCTTGGGAGTGGTCAGGGTCGCGGGGCGCAAGCGTTCGCCCTTACCTCCGGCCATTACGACAGCACGCAGCGGAAGGCGCGTCTTGCATGCGCTGAGGTCGAGCAAGTCCACTATCCTTTTTGAATCATCCAACACCGGCACCAGCGTAATTCCCCGCTCACGCAGTTCTTTCAGCTTCGCGATGTCGGTGTCACCCTGCGCTACCCAGCGGAAGTCGGTGAACGCGGCCTCGGTCACGGGCGACGCCGGCAAGACCCCGCGCAGGAGTGCTCGGCGGATGTCGCCGTCGGTGATGGTGCCGACGGGGCGATTTTCGCCGTCGACTATGACGAGTGTCATACGGTCGCCGGGCAGTGAGTTCAGACGCTCCAATGCCTCGAGCACAGTCAGCTCGGAGGATATGATATGTTTACTTTTCATCGCTGCTCTTTTGTGACATAATTACTTCCGCCGTTGCCCAGTCGACGGGTGTGTCCAGGTCAAGACTACGCTCCCTGGGCATCATCATCGGCACGCGTTTGGAAAATTGTCCCAACTCCGTGGCCTTCAACGACTTGGGGTTTATAACGTACACTGCCCCGTTCTGCTCCATGACGCTCGGAATGTCCTGACGACGCCGGTACTGCCCGTGGCCCTTACAAATGGTCATGTAGCCGTCAGCGTCATTCTCGAACAAGGTGTAGTACGGATTCGAACGCGCTTCGGTGACTGACGTAACCATGTCAATATCACTGCTGTAAAGCTCAATGGCCTTAAGGACGTCCTCAACGGTGCGGAACGGGGATGTGGGCTGAAGTAGCACCACACAATCGAATGTTATTCCGTGATTTTCAGCCCATTCCATGGCATCGAGCATCACCTCCCGCGAACCGGTGTTGTCTGCTCCAAGGCTCGCCGGGCGCATATAGTCCACCTGGAGCCCGTTTGCGCGGGCCACATCTGCAATTTCCTCACTGTCAGTGGAAAGGAGGATGTACCCGCCGGTGAAAGCCTGCGCAGCCCGGGCAACATCGATACTGTAAACTATCAACGGCTTACCGCCCAAGAGTTTTATGTTTTTCTTGGGTATGCCTTTGCTGCCTCCCCGGGCGGTGATGATATACAATGGTGTCATATCAGTCGTAATTGATGTCGTAAAAAGTCTTTGGCTCCGTGGGTAAACCTTCAACGAATCGTTCTAATGCTCCGAACATGATTGCCGGCGTATCCGGTTGATAATAAGGATTCACCTGTTCCGGGTTACGCCCCCGTTGCAAGGCTTCGGTAACTGCTGCGGAAATTTCGGCAGATGAAGTGCCGCAATGTATCACTGAGTCTGCACATAGCCTGCCGCGCTGCCGGATTCCCACGTCTATGGTCGGAATGCCCCACGAAGGCACCTCCACAATTCCGCTTGAGGAGTTCCCTATTGCCATGCAGGCATATCGCAACAGGTTTTGATAACGCTTCATGCCCAAAGATTGCACCAGACGAACGTTATCCGGGTGCCGCTTCGCAAAGTCCTGCAGCAAGGGTATGATTGCGGCCCCATGAGCGTCATTGTTTGGATAGGTTATAATATATGTAAGCTCAGGATGCTCTTCAAGCGCATTGAGGAACTCTTTGGTGAGTTCTCCTACAGGTTGATCGTCCAAGGTCGCGGGGTGATAGGTCACCACGGCAACAGGCCCCTCAAGCGGTATTCCAAGAAAGTCCTCAAGCTCCCGGCGTTCCAATTGCGCCACATTTCGGGCATTCCAGGCGCCGACGGCACCGGTATTCACCACCCTCTCAGGTCCTTCACCCATCTGGATTACCCTCCGGCGGTAAGGTTCCGTGGCTGTGAGATGGAGCGTGGATAATTTGGTGATGGCATGCCTGATGGAATCGTCCACGGCTCCTTCGGAGATTTCTCCGCCTGCGATATGGACAATAGGAATCAGCATCACGGCCGCTACCGAAGCGGCTGCAAGCATTTCGTAACGGTCGCCCAGTATTACCACAGCATCAGGGTTCAGGCGCTTCAAAGCATCGGCAATCCCGTCGGCACAGCGCGCCATGGCCTTGGCCCGTGAATATTCGTCGTCGCCGGCAACCTCCATGGGCACACGCTCGTTAACCACGAACCCATCCTGCTCAATTTCGTCCACCGTGTGACCGAACTCTCTGAGCAGGTGCATGTTAGTGGCTATTATTTGCAGTTCCATACTGCCGCTTTCGCGTACCATGGCTGCCAAGGGCTTCAGCAGCCCCCAGTCCGCTCGGGTTGACGTGATGAAACAAACACGCTTCATACCACAAAATTAATAATAATATTCTACTCACGCAAACCAAAATCCCTTTCTGCAGAAATCACAAAGGGACTGACCCCAAACCGGGTCAATCCCTTTTGCGAATATCTCTTAGGCTTGAACCTGACCGGGTTCTTACCACATGGGCGTGAAGCCGGGGGTCTTTTCGAGGTACTTGTTAGCGTCGCCGGTGATACCTGCATGTTTGGCAGTGTCAAGTTTCAGGATAGGTGCACCGGGTTTTAGGATAAGGTGCTGGAGGTCAATCCAGAAGTCGCCTGTACCCTGGGCAAATTTGAAATAGTACTTGCCCGTGGTTGCATCGGCGATACTGCGCCACTGGGTCGAAGACACGTTGGGCTCACCCTGAATTTCGTAGCCGTAAGGCACCGTCACCGTACCCATGATGCTGCTGAGCGAACCCCAGGCCTCCTGATAGCTGAAGTTGGTGGGTACATGGTGGATGAAGAAGTCGGCGCGTACGAAGCGGTCGGCACTGCGCACGGTGCCGGGCAGCATATTTACGCCCCCTACTCCCTGCCAGTACTTGTTGATGGCTTTCATCTGGGGATAGACGGGGTCGTTGGTGAGCACCTGGAGTTCACGGCCGCGGTAAGTTGTGAGCTGACCGTCCACATATTCCAGCAGGATAGTATCACCGCCGGCATCAGTCATTGCCCAATGCAGCAGCGACACGGTGCCACCGTCGAACGTCTTGCCGAAAATGGCGAAATCGTTGGCTTCCAGCCACTGTGCCACTTCCTCCACGGTTGCGAAATTGTCCAGGAAGAAGGCGGGGAACATAGCCAGACTCATCACGGGAATCTTCGAATCCTCTGCAGCTACTTTGTAGACCGATTCCTTGCAAAAGAGGCCGTTGACCACGAGGCCCTTTTCGTTCATGCCTTCGGTGACGCCACCGTCGTAACCCACTGCTACCACGGAGCCGTATTTCGAAGTCCATTCCAGACGGTTGCCCGAAGGCATGCTGACTTTCGACACGCCCTGAGGATATACATAGAGGTTGGTGGGAATAGGTGTACGCCAGTCCAGCGTGCGGCCTACCAGCACAAGGCCTTCGTCGCCTAAGTAAGTCACGCGGGAGCAGGCAAAGCCGCTCGCAACTGCCAATGAGGCAACAGCCGTTAGGAAGAATTTCTTGAGTGTGTTCATGCGATATAAATTTGAATAAAATTGTACAAATATATAACGCATGGCTATGCCCGATGGTTCAATACTTTAAGTAAATAAATGGCACAAGGTCGCTCTGGCGCGTTTGGACCACCAGGAAAATAACCAGTGTCAACAACAGCGCCTGCCATACCACCGACATGGAGACATACACCCTCTCGGCGCCGGTCGTCCACGACTTGGGCGTGACATGTGCCACATAAGCCGCAACCATTGCCATGACGATGACCATATACCCGCTCAGGAACTGAGGCGCTACAGATAGGTGGAAGTTGTAGAATATCTGATGAGCCATTTGTCCCACTTTGTCCATTGATTCTGCACGGAAAAACGCGAAGCCTACCACAATGAGCGCAAACGTCAGGGCTATGTTCGCACATTTAATTATAGGATTACCCCGCAATTCCTCGGGTAGCCGGTAAACCTTGCGTATCATCTTGTGGATGACTAACAGCGCCCCATGGTACGCACCCCATATTATATACATCCACGATGCTCCGTGCCACAGACCACCTATCACCATCGTTATAAACTGATTGAAATAGGCCCGCAATTTGCCTTTGCGGTTGCCTCCGAGAGGGATGTAGAGGTAGTCGCGCAACCATGTTGACAGCGAAATATGCCACCGGTGCCAGAACTCCGTGGGGCTCTGAGCCTTGAACGGCGCGTTAAAGTTTTCTTTGAACCGATAGCCAAGCATGAGCGCCAGGCCGATGGCCATGTCGGAGTAGCCGGAGAAGTCGCAGTAGAGTTGAACCGTGAAGCCGACACATCCCATCAGGTTCTCGAATCCGGAATAAAGCGACGGATTCTCAAAAATGCGGTCCACGAAGTTGCCGCTGATATAGTCGGCGATGACTACCTTCTTTATCAGGCCTACCATGATGAGGAAGAGCCCCTCGGCAGTCATCTGCGGCGTGGGTTCGGTATTGGCTTCTATCTGCGGGAGCATGTCCTTGGCGCGCACCACCGGCCCGGCCAGAAGAGGCGGAAAAAAGGTTAGGAAAAAGGTGTAGTACAGCAGGTTGCGGCATGGCTCCATGTCGCCCCGGTAAATGTCGACCATGTAGCTTATGGAGCGGAAGGTGAAGAATGATATGCCCGCTGGGAGTATCACATCCAATGGGTCGAACCCCGCGCTGAATATGCTCCCGATTGCCTCGAGCACCAGGTTTATGTACTTGAAGTAAACCAGCATACCCACGTTCAGCACAACGTTAAGCGCCACAAGCGCTTTGCGCTTCCACAGCGTGCGCGTCGCGTATAGCCAACGCCCAAGGAAGAAGTCGCTCAGGCATACGCCCAACAGTATCAGTACGCACCAGCCTCCGGATTTATAATAAAAATACAACGAAAAAAGTATGACCAGCAGCATCTTGGCCCGCTGACGATGTCGAAGCAGATTGTAACCGACCAGGAAAATGACGAACAACACCAGAAAGAGCCCGGTGTTGAACAGCATCGGCGATGCAGGGTCAAATTTGAGGAGAGAATATATGCGGGAGAGTAAATTTTCCATTGCTTGCCAAAAATCGGACTGCAAAGATACGAAATTTTCTCCGCACAATATATCCCCGGCTACCTAAATTCTCTTAATATTCAAAAAATTGTACTTCCGGCAGGACTCGAACCTGCGACCCTCACGTTCGTAGCGTGACGCTCTAATCCACTGAGCTACGGAAGCATTCGTTGGGGTGGCCGGACTCGAACCGACGAAGTCTTACGACGGGAGATTTACAGTCTCCTGCAATTGCCGCTATGCGACACCCCAGTATTGGCATCGGCAGAAGGGCTCGAACCTCCGACTTTCGGTTTTGGAGACCGACGTTCTACCGGCTGAACTATACCGACGTTTCTGTGGACACTCGTGGACTCGAACCACATTCTCAGGATTTTCAGTCCTGCGCATACACCTTGTCTGCCAAGTGTCCATGCGGGTGCAGCAGGGATTGAACCTGCGGCCAAAGGATTAACAGTCCTTTGCTCTACCACTGAGCTACACACCAAAATAGCGGAAGCAGAAAGATTCGAACTTTCGGAGACTCATTTTGAGACTCGGCCCCTTAGCAGAGGGCTGGTTTAAACCACTCACCCATGCTTCCTTGGTTGACGATGCAAAGTTATAAACCCACCATGCAACCTATTTGCGTATCAAAAAATTTTTTTCAAAAAAAATTCAATTTTCTTCTTATCCTTATAACCTTCTAACCTCTTAACCTAACCTTTCGCGCCAGCGTAAGGTTCCTTCTCATCCGAGTGCCAGCATGTGCTGAAGTTTGGTCTTCACTTCGGTCAGAATCATACCGAGTTCTTGAGAAGCGTCCAGGTGGTATTTCTCCAACTCAGCCACTGCCATCGCCAGCAATTCACACATATCGTCGGCCAGCGGCGACTCGGAAATGGAGTAATCCTCGTCGGCATACCTGTAGTACTTCCCTTCGTACACCTCGATTGGTGCATTGTAGCCCAGTTTGTCCGACCTCATCATCTGCAAATCCGACTGTACTGTTCTCACGGAAACTCCCCTCAGAATACCTTCCATCTCGTACAAAGCGTCTGAGCAAGCCTCCACAAGGTCATCCAGAGTCCACCTCCTGTACCTGTTTCTCAGGCACTTGTCGATGGTTTTGTATCTTATCAAAGCGTTCTTGTTTACTGGCATGTTATAAAAATCGTAGTCGTTCAAATTTTTTTGAATGTGCCATGCCGGGTCACTATAAGGAACCGCCCGTCTGAGCACAAAAAAATCGAAAAGCCTTGGTGGCCTCCCGATGTTCCTTATAATATAATGTGAAATGTTCGTCTATCTCATTCCGACACATCTATATTATATCGTTCGCACCACCACGCAAGCTCGTTGCTAAAGCTGAAATAGCTAAAGCTTCGATAATTGCGGCGGCGCCAATTGGTCGATATGTCATGCAGAGTCAAATGCATCATTATTCGTTTTGCGACTGCAAAGTTATATCTTTTCAGTCGGATAAGCAAATTTTTCTTTTCGTCCGCAAAATTACAAACCCGCTGCGCAACCTATCTGCGTAGCCAAAAAAATTTTCCTTTCCAAAGAAAAAAATCCGCCAACGCTATGGAGGTGGCGAGCTCCCGCTCGCCACAACGTGCCTCAACCGTCCGCATGCAGAGCCATAAATTTTGTTTTCGTGCAAGGAGCTTGCTCCTTGAAGCGTCGTTCGTCCCACCCTCGTAATTTATTTGCAAATATTTGCAAATAAATTTGGAATCCGTGTTAAAATGTATTAACTTTGCAGTCACAAACTCACAACCATGGACACACAGCACCTTTTCACCCAATCAGAAATCCCCATTTAGAGCCTCGACCGCTCTGAAAGCCCTGTCGCGAGTGCTCCTGCGCCAAAAAGGCCTATCAGCCTATCCATTCGGCAGCTTCATCTCAGGCTTCCCCCTGACATAAGTTTAACTTGCTTATGCAAGCTCGCAAAGAACCAACCACTGCAGAAACTCTACAACGGCAGTCAATTTTAAAAGCACGCCCATACCCGCCAAATAATTATTAACCGCGCTAATGCGCTTAAAATCAACTACTATGATTAAATTTAAAATACAGTCCAATCGAAAATTCCTTCCCGGACAAGAGCGAACAGAAGTCTTTCAACCGCGAACTCTCCAAGCATGTAGCAGAATTAGTTAAAACCCTGACCCTCTAACATCCCGCTCCGGCCGTCCCCACGCCGACCGGAGCAAATATACACATAAACCAGTTAACAGCTTACCCCTTAACCTTTTAACCCCTTAACCCCTAAACCCTCAAATTTCGCTCGCGAAATTTGACTTAACACCCCATGAAAATGCAAAAAACATGCCCTTGGTGCAAGGGCGATGAACTATATGAGCAGTATCACAACCGGGAGTGGGGTCGGCAAGTGACCGACGACCGCACCCTGTTCGAATTCCTCACGCTCGAAAGTGCCCAGGCCGGCCTGGCCTGGATTACAGTCCTACGTAAACGCGAAGGCTATCGGCGCGCGTTTCACAATTTCGACTTCGAAGCCGTGGCGCGCATGACTCCCGACGACGAAACCCGCCTGCGCTCCGACGACGGTATCGTCAAGAATCGTCTCAAAATCCGAGCCGCCATAACCAATGCTCGACTTTTTGGCGACATCGTCAAGGAGTACGGTTCTTTCTACCGGTACATCATAGGCTTCTTCCCTGATGGCCGGCGCATCGTCAACGACGTACCCGACATGAAATCCCTCCCGGCTTCTTCGCTTATCTCAGATGCTATAAGCGCCGACATGAAGCGCCGGGGATTCAAATTCTTCGGCACAACTATCTGCTATGCATTCCTTCAGGCCACCGGTTTCATCGACGACCACCTCAACTCCTGCCCTTGCAAGGGTCAAAGCTGACCATAAGACGGTTCTGTCGCATCGTCGGGGTCGTACAACTCCTCGGCCAGACGCTTCCACTCTTCGATATTGGCCTTGATATCAGCTTTCTTATCCTCGGCAAGGTCAGGATGCGCCTCAAGATACTCTTCGTTGATCTTGGCCAGGGCCTCGGCTGCGCGATAACTACCTTCCATGCACGCGCGGCTAAAGTAAGTGATGGCTTTCTCGACCGACGGCTTACACCCAATTCCGTCTGCATAGATCCACCCCAGGCGGTAGGCATAGTCCTTCGGATTGTGCTTGGCTGCAACCTTTGTCCATTTGATGAGCCCGGCTTCCCAATCAGAGTCCTCAATGTAATAGGGCATGACCAGGTTCCAGTAGTAGTCGCTGAGTTTCTCAGCGGCTTCGGCGTTCTCCTTAGCGATTGATTCATAGTACTCTACTGCAATCTCGGGGTCACCGCCCTGCGCTGAGTCCATGTAGTAATCGCCAAGCCATAGCACGGCGAAGGGGCGCCACCGGCTCTCGATTTCGGCGCACTTGGCGTAGAAGCGCTCCGCATCATAGTGGTCGTACTTCTGGCGCGGTCCTCCGTCGGCCTGGTCGGGCGTCTCAATGTTGTCGATCATGAACCCGAGCATGAAGTAGCCCAGGGCATCCCCGCCGTCGGACGCTTGCTCTGCAAGCTCGTAACTCTTTTCGAGGTCTACGGGGTAGCCGATGCCTTCGTGGTACATCATGGACATAAGGCCGGTGCGTTCGCTGCTCGCCGGGGCCGATTCGACGAGCTTCACTATTTTGGCTCCCCATGCAGGATCCTGCTCGTAATTCTTGAATTGTTTGAAAAACTTGTCGGTGAGTTTCATTTCGCAACGTCGAATTTGATGATATGGCGTGTTAAGCCACCGTACTTCTGCACGGTGGATGCAATTTCGAAACCGCGCTTGAGGAAGTTATTCAGGCTATAGGAATTATCCGGTGAAACAGTCGCTACAATAGCACCAACTTTCTCCTGCTCAGCCATTTGTACAGCACATTCGATCAGTATGTTCTGCAATCCGTAGCCACGCCACTTGGGGTCAACCATCACGGCGTCGAAGGTATAAGCGTCCTCGGGTTTGAATCCGGCTTCGGCCGCCAGGTTTCGTGCGCCCTCCCGGTTGCGCACAATCACGGCAACTCCGACGAGCTCATTGGCCGCATAAGCGCCGATAACCTTATCCAGGTGCATCGACTCCAGCAGTTCCTCGCGGCTCAGTGGATAGAACAGGGCCGGGTCCGGCAACGCCTCGACACATCTCTCCTGCAGTGCCATCACATCTGAGAGTTCGCTAAAACTTATATCTCTGATAGTGAACTCCCGGTCGCGCACTTTCACCTCCCTCGCAGCCGACGCCTCGCCCCGGAGGTTATCGTGCAGGTAAAGCCTATTGCCCAGATAATCCTCACTGAACATGTACTTCACGTTAGGAATGCGCGACTGCCAGTCAGTTGTCCCGGATTTTTTGCGGTACTCAACCCATGCCTGGTAGAGTTTGAAAATCTGGACGTACGACGACGAGGTCGGCAGGATGTACTTCTCCTGGATATACGGGTTGTGCACGAACATGAAGAAGCGGTAACCGAACAGGTCGTCCAGGTCCTCTATGTTGGCAATTTCGTTTTTGTACAGCAGATAGAGGTTCTCAAAGAAGGTGCAGTACTGCGCGACCTCCACACTTTCCACGTCGGCCCATAGCTTGGCGCACTTCTCCACTTCGAGCTCATTCTCTTCGAGGCGGGCATAAACCTTCATGAGCCGGTCGCTGTCGTGGAAATAGTTGTTCAGGTTGATAAGCATGTCGCTGCACGTAACTTGCTGACCGTTTTTGAGCTCGATGGCAATGAAAATTGTTCCGAGAAGTGTGACGGCCAGCGAGAAAATTCCAACTGAAGCTTCCTCGCCGGTTTTGAACCACAGGATTACACAAAAGCAAAGGAGGAGAAGAAGAATTATGGCCAGGATGATTATCGTAGCCAGGCGTGTGCGGTGTCGGAGTTTTTGCATTTGTCTTGAGTTAATCGAATTTTATTCGTGGGTTCATTTGAGCCGGCGAAAGCCTGACTATATTATAACGCTTTTGGAGCTTCTCTATTATATTTCGATGGCAACTATGGTTATGTTGTCGCGGCCGGAGATGCGTTTGGCTTCAGCTACGAGAGCTTCGGGGTCGGGGTTGGCCTCAATAAAGTCGTCGTCCACAAGGTCGGTCAGGCCATCGGAACACAACAGGTATAGGTCGCCGGGAAGTGTGGTCAGAGTTTTGAGGTCGGAGATGAACTCGCTCGGCTGAATACCCATGAAATTGTAAATCAGGTTCGACGGTACGTCGGGGTTTCCGGTCCGTTCACGCTCGGAGTGGTCCACGGATAGTTGCTTGAGTATACCGCGCCGAAGCCGGTAACAGCGGCTGTCGCCGACATTGAGCAAAAAGGTTCCGTTGGCGTTGAATATCAGCGATATAAAGGTAGTGCCCATCTCCGAGAGTTCCGGTCGCAAGGCCGCGGTTTCGCACACGAGCCGGTTTGCCTCCCGTGCCCACTCTTTGATGCGTTGTCCGTCGGCGTTACTGCCGGACTCATTCATGAAAGCGGCGAACGAGCGGCACACAATCTCAGAAGCAACTTCTCCGCCTTCGTAGCCTCCCATACCGTCGGCAACGGCATATGCCACGCACGCATTGGCACTTCCCTCTGCCGCGATGGATGCGTCGCGTACCAGTTGCCCGGCCACATAAGCCATGTCCTCATTGTTGGTTCGGACACAGCCTATGTCGCTGACGGCTTGATAACGGACCGGGCTACTCATTGCTCAATTACATCGAAAACGTAAGTGCCGATGTCAACGGCGTCACCTGGAACGAAAGGTACAGGAGTATTGGCGGGCACTTCCTTGTCGTTGACATAGGTGCCGTTGGTGCTTCCGAAGTCGATGATGAACCACCGGCCACCGCGCTTGACAAACTTGCCGTGGCGCCGCGAAATCAGCGTCATATCAGCAAGGACAGAGGCATAAGGACTATCCTGACGGCCTATTACAGCCTCGGACTCTGGTCGGAGTAGCACTCCCCCGCTCCGGGCTTTGAGCACGATGCTCTTCTCCTTTTGCTGCTCCCCGCTGTCCCCGGTTCCCGCGACGGGTTTGCGGGCAATCATCGGCTTGCCGCATTCTGGGCAAAAGGGGTCGACACCGAGGGTGTGGCAGTTGACACATTCAAGTAACTCTGCTCCGCATTGGTCGCAAAAACTGCTGTCGTCGGGAATCATCTCCCCGCAGGCAGGACATTCAATCTGGCTCATCGGAAGGTGGGTATGTCGGAGGCCTCGATTGTGGTCAAGGCTTCGGGGTTAGTATCAATGATTGAAGGATCGGCGGCGATGCGGTTGCCCTGGAGCTCGACCACCTCGTTAAGGAGGTTAACAACCTCGCGGGCGTTGCCGAAGTGGAGGCCTTTGGCACCTACCATGTTGCGTATGTACTCCCGCAGTTTTACGTCCGCGTCGGGTGTGAGGGTGAACTTGCGTTTGCGCAGGTTCAGGTGGAAGATAGCCGTGAGGGCTTCGGCATCATAGTCGTCGATATGGAAGCGCTTGTTGAAGCGGCTCATCAAACCGGGATTTCCACGTTGCACCAGCTCCTCCATGCGGTCCTGATAGCCCGCAATGACAACCACAAACTTGCCCTTGTCGTTCTCCATGCGCGTCATGAGCGCATCGAGGGCCTCGTTGCCGGTGATGTTCATGCTTCCGGGTTGCGGCAGGAGGTTGTACGCCTCGTCGATGAACAGCACACCTCCCATAGCCTCGTCCACGGCCTTGTCCATGTTCTGGCCCGAGGCGTTGACGTAGCTGGAGAGGATGGTTTTGGCCTCACGCTCTATCACCTTGTCGGAGGGAAGAACGCCGGCTGCGAAAAGCACTTCGCCCAGGCGTTTGGCAATGGTGGTTTTGCCCGTACCGGGGTTGCCGGTGAGGATTATATTCACAGGCTGGAGGGCGGAAGCTCCGAGGCCTCGCTCCATACGCATGCGGTTGACCATCGCCACATTGGCGAGCTTGCGTATTTCTTCCTTGATCTCGTTCATGCCGATGAGGTCGTCCATGGAAGCGATAACTTCATCGACGGTCTTGACGGGCCTGTCGTTACCGGTGAGGTCGCCCTGGGTGAGGACGAATTCTTGCGAGGAGTCGAGCGTGCCTTCCTTGAGGCCTTTCTGAACGCGTGCGTTCTGAGCCTTGACGGCCTTGTCAACGGCGTTGCGGACGTCGCGCGCGTTGCCGAAGTCCTTCTTGCGGCCGAGGTACATCTTCTCGAAGAACTTGTCAATCATCTTGTCGGCATCAGCGTCGAGTGTGTAACCCTGGGCCTTAATCATCCGGCGAGCAATTTCTGTGAGCTCGGGTCCTTTATAGTCGCGGAAGTCGATTGTCTCGTTAAAGCGTGATTCAAGGCCCGGATTTGCGTTGTGGATAAAATAATCCATCTCGCGGGGATAACCGGCGAGAATCACAACGAGCTTGCCCTTGCGGTCCTCCATATTTTTGAGGAGCACCGTCACGGCTTCGTTGCCGAACTGGTCGTCGGCGCCATTCCACATATTATAAGCCTCGTCGATAAAGAGAATCCCACCCATGGCCTTATCGAAAGCCGCGTCGACCTTTGGGCCGGTATGACCGACGTACTGCCCGCGGAGGTCCTTGGGCGCTACTTCCACCAACTGCCCCGAGGGGAGGATGCCCATAGCACTGAGGGCGTCGGCGAACACCCGGGCCATGGTGGTCTTGCCCGTTCCCGGATTTCCCAAGAACAGGAAGTGGTCCTTGAGCTCATATTCTTTGTCGGGGTGAAGTTTGCGGAATGAACTTATGGAATCGACAATGCCCGTCATGATGCTCTTGATGATGTCCACGCCGACATACTTGTCGAATTCAAGCATGACTTCGTCCAAGGTCTTGGGCACATACTCCTTTCCCTGTACGTCGTCTGCTATGACTTCGGTGGGCATTGTCCCTTTCCCTCGGCGGGTAGCCCTCATAACCAGCTCGTTAGCTTTGGCGTTGGCCAGGTGGGCATTGCCGAATTTCTCGCTGTGGCGACGTTCGAAGTTGAACACACGGCATAGTTTTTCGAACGTTCCGGGTGCGAAATCCATTTTGTACTTCTCCTTCAGTATAACACGGCAAATTTCCGCCACCTCCACCGGCGAGTACTCCGGCAGGCGCAGATTCAACGCGAAAAGACCTTTGAGTTCAGGCTGAGAATCAACGAGTTCCTGGAATTTGTTGTCACCGACCACTATCAGTATAAATTCCTCATCCTCGAGGGCGAAGTGGAGACGTGCACGGTCGAAAACATACTCCACCGGCGTTCCGAATAGCGGATTTTCTGGGTCGCGTCCGAGATTTCGGTGAGCATCGTCGATCATCACCGCCTTCGCAGGATTTTGCTCAAGGTCGATGTTTTCCAGGGAGGTGGCAGTGTAGGCCTGACCTTCACTTTCCTCGAAAATATTCTCGTCCATGAAGTACTCGCCGATGGCCATCAGCAACTCTGTCTTGCCCGTCCCTGAAGGACCGGTTATAAGGATGTTGGTGTTGAGGCTTTTGAGTGCACCGGGCCCGTGAGCCTTGGTGACGGCCTTGATTGTGCGGACAAGCTCTCGGACAGCCTCCTTCTGAGCCTCGAGGCCGATGAGTTCGTCCAGGCGGTCCTTTTCCGGCTTTTGTACCGTTCCCGTGGTTATTTCAGGAGCCGCTGCAGAAAGTTCCGCGCCGCAATGGCGACAGTATTTCGCTTGGTCGCGGTTCTCCTTATTACATTTCTGGCACGTTTTCATTAATTCCCTGTGTGACGCGTGTTTCCGTATTTGTCAGTCTCATAAGTTCCCAGTGGCCCTGAATTAATAGTGCTCCCACTGTTGTCCGTAGAATCAGTACCCTTGAACATCCAGCCCGCGAAAATAAGTAGGCAGGCCGCGAACAAGAAGTTGATTACTACAAAGATAGCGGAGATAACAGTGAGGGCTACTCCAATAAATAGCAGTACAGTTATCACCATGTCGGCCGGTCCTTCGACGTGGCCCACAAAGTTATAGTTCTTATACCCGAAAACCATCATTGCAGCAACGATGCAGTAGGGAACCAGCAGCGGGGTAGCAACCCAGTAGCCTACATCGTCGGGGTTGACCCACCAGGCGGCATCGGTTCCCAACGAGAATGCAGCTCCGATTTCGAGCAGCGAGATGACGCACATTGGCACGGCGTAACACCAGCGCATGAACATCGGCGCTTCATCACCCTTGAACATGCGCCACAAGAGGATTATACCGGCAAAGAGTGCACACGCCAGCGCGATAAGCCCCGGCTTGGAAGTACGGTACCAATCCCCCAACCACGTATTGCTCAGGTAGTTCCGGAAGCCGAGCCCGGAGGTGGTCTCTCCGTTTTCGTTTACAGGTTTCAGGTCTTTATCCGGAAAAACGACTTTATAATAATTACCTTCGTACTCAAAGACGAGACCTTCTTGATGCACAAAGCCGGAGCCTGCATAATTATAGTCCTTTCGTTTCGGAATTTCAAACGCTTCAATTACCGTACCGTTCTCGAGGTACATATCAGGGGCCTTCACATATTTCCAATGGCCGTCGGCCGGTTCCACGGGCACAAAGCGGGCTTTGCCGGCCTTATTAGCAACCTCGTAACGCTGGGTTTCGCCGAAATCTTCGCTGAAAGCCATCATCATGGGCGCGATAACGGCAAACAAGAGAATAAGATACTTTTTCATGTCGTTATTATTATATTTGTTTTAGAATAATGTGTCCTCGCCAAGGATATTGCCGGACGATGACTCCGGCTCGGTCGCTGTGGCTTCGGGCTCCGGTGTCGTTTCTGGCGTCGTTTCCACCGGGGCCGGTTCTTCCACCTTCTTCGGTGCGGACTTCTTTGGCTGAGATTTGGCAGATGTTGCGGTGGACTTCTGCTCGGAGGTTGTGAGCGGCGTCTGGACGAAGTTCACCGTGTGCAAAATCTTCTTGCGGTCATAGTAGTGACCTTCCATAACCTTTCGGCCTTTATTGTACGAACCTTCGAGGGTCTGCTTGCCGTAGCCCATCTCGTCGGGCCAGAAGCGGAACATCTCGGGGAGGGTGTCGTTTTCGCTCCACACCTTGCCGTGAGCGGCCACGGGGGCCTGACCGGCTATTACCATCGTGCCGAAAATTTGGTCTTCGGGGTTGATGGAGTCGATGTTGCACACGATGGTCGTGCTTCCGTACTTCACCTTCCAAGTGCCGAGAACCCATTTGCCGGACTTGGCCTTGATTGCTTCCTGCTCGGTGAGCCAGCAGCGGTCGCCGCTGAAACCTGGCGTCCAGAAGTACCACAGTGCGAAGAGCATCCACACAATGCCGCCCCACCGCCAACCGTCGAACCATATGTTGGAGCGGTTAACACTGTTGTTGGCAACCTGGAGGTCGGAGTACTGCGTGATTACGTTCTCCTTGGAGAGGTTGATGTCCTTGTAAGCATAATAGAGAGCGTCGAGCTGGCGGTATTCGAACTCATCGCCCCGGATGGTCACACCACCGGTGTCGGTTTCGTGAATACGGATAAAGGAGATTGATTTCCACACCAGCAGGATACCGAGGACCACCATAATTGCAATAGCGAGGAAGCCGGGGAACCAAGCGAACGCGGCGTAGAACACAGCCGTAAGAACAGCTCCGACCACCGCGCTCGGAACGAGCGTAGTCCAGAAGCCCGGCCCCCACATGGCGGCGTTGTAAATTATGGCTCCTATGGTGCAGATGACAAATGTAGGAATGATGTGGCCCTTGATGGGATTAACACTCTCGGGCAGTCCGTTTATGAGCAGCGCAAGAATCATCACCACCGACGGGATGCCACAGGTAATCCAGAAGAACCAGCGGCCGAAGTTCACGCCCTTGTAGCTCTTTTTGAGCGTCTTGGCCGCATCGTCGATTTCGTTGATGGCGTCGTTGTAACGCACCACATAGAAGTTGTCCGGGTCGAATTGTCCCAGGAAGTCGAGGTACTCTACGGTCTTGTTCTCGTAGGTGAAGCGTTTGGTGAGGTCGAGCTTGGGGTCCTCCTGGAAGAACACCGTGAGCCATGCCTGAAGCCAGCGCTGCTTTATGCCCTCATCGTTTTCGTCCTGGAAGTTGAGAAGTGTGTGCTGACCGTTCTCTATGGACGCACGGACCACATTCCGCGGCAGCTTGAAGAGTTCGCCCGGCTCATAGATGCGCTCGCCGTCAAGCGGGTAGTAAGGTTGACGTCCGAGGAAGCCGGTGAGACCTTTATACACACCGACCACTATGTTGTATGGCCCGGGCTTGTCGTAGTTGTCTTTGCTGTCGGCGGTGCAGAAGAGCATCCAGCTCAGGAAGGTCATGTAGTTCTTACCGCGTGAGCGCAGAAAGTCGGCCACGCGGGACTCCTCAAACGTTAAAAAGGTGTTAAACTTCGGTTTGAGCGAGAGGTCGCCGGAAGCCATTTCGGCCATGAGGTCCTCCATCATTTCGCCGAGGCTCCCGATGGAATAGCAGCGGTTAGGGTCGTCGGGGTCGGTATTGAAATAGTAGTCGGCGTTGGGGTCCAGCTCGTAGGCCACACGGTAGGCGTTGTTGGAGTTGAAGTTGGCCGCTTCAGGGTCGTCGGAGACGTTGTCCAGCAGCATTCTAATCTTTCCTGCAAGCGCGGGGTCCTGTTGTGCCAGCCAGAGTACAAAGGCAGGCGACACGAGCATGAACCAGTTGAAGTAGCCGAAGTCATCGCCGTTGCCATGGAGAATTTCGAGAACCGACTTGATGTCGGACACGGCAACTACCGACTCTTTCTCCGCTGAGTAGAGAGGCAGCGGCAGCGAAGGAGCAATCAGGATTGCGAGGTAGTAGCCAACCAGAAGAGACTTGATTCCATCGCCCATATCGTCGGGAAGAGTATCTGTGTAGTCCTCAATAGCATCCACAGCTTCGTTGAGACCGATAGCCTGCAGATAGATTTTGAGGCGTGTGTCCGGAAGAAGAATCTCATCGGCCATGTCCTGGGCATTTTCAGCAACGTATACGGCGAGTTTGCCCGGATTGTCCAGGCTGTCGCCCTGCGGAGAAACATACTCCATGGCCGGGTCAAGCAGATAGGCGACTGTCCAAAGTCCTGCATCCTGATCATCAGGATATTTGTCTTCGACAATTTCCTCCACAAGGACGGCCACTTCGTTGCGGCCCGTCTCTTCCAGCCAGCGGGTCACACGGCCTGAGTAGAGGTATTTCTTACCCAGAGTGTCCTCTTCCATGAGGTAATGAGCCAGCTCGGCAGGTGAATTGGCTACCTGATTTTTGGATGAATTGAACACCACATGGAAATTGGAGGCAGCCTTGTCGGAGACCAGTTCCTCGCCCTTGACCCAGCGCTTGATGTCGTCGAAGGTCGCACGGTCGGCCATCTTCAGGCGCGTCAGTGCTGTGATAAGTGAAGCCATGTGGGCCGACATGTCCTTGGGCATGGGCAGACTCTCGTTGAGTTTTGCCCGAAGGAGTGCTGATTCGTTGGCCGTAAGTTTTGCCTTACCCATCCAGAGGCAAAGCAGGGCAACTCCGAGGGAGAAATAATCGCTTTCAACGCCCACCTCAGCCGGTTCACCGGGCACGTTGGTGTAAAATTCCGGTGCGGCATAAACCGGTGAACGCATCTGGTCGATTTTCACATACGAACCTTCGGGACATTCCACCGATATGCCGAAGTCGGCCAGCACGATGCGGGTCTTTTCCTTGTCTAGGTAGAAAAAGTTGGCCGGCTTTATGTCGCGGTGGAGGATTCCGTGCTTGGCAAGGAAATCAATGGCCGCGGCCATCTTTACGGCCACCTCCGCGAGCGCCTTTTCGTCGCCTTCGAGCACTAGGCCATCCAGCGAACCGCCTTCGCAGAATTCCATCAGCTCGTAGTCGTTCTCTTCGCCGGGGCGGTTGGGATTCTGCCATTGGCCGTGGCTGATTAACGGCACGAGCAGCCCGCTATCACTTAGTTTGCGGATTTTTTCGAGTACCTGATGGTTGGGACGGTGCTCGGGGTCGTAGTAGTATATTTTCAGGGCATACTTCTTGCCGTCGCGGGTAACGGTGAACACGATGGCCTCGCCGGACAAAGCCGACAGCACGCCTTCGTTCTTATACTTCTTCCCTTCGAGCACAAAGTAGTCGGGCCACTCAGTGGCTTGATTTTCAGCCTCTTTGTTGCTGAGAGTTTTCTGGAAGGCATTCTCACCGACCTCGTAGGGACGGGGCTGATCGTTGCTCTGACTGCCACGCGATGCTTTACCGGTGGCATGTTCGTCGGACGTTCCTCGTTGCGCTTTACTGGTGGCATGGGCATCGGCGTCGGACGCGGGGCGGCGTGCCCCTGCTTTACCAGTTGCATGGGCATCGACGTCGGATGTAGAGCGGCGTGCTCCTGCTTTACCGGTGGCACGTGCATCAGGGCCTGAGGGGCGGCGTGGGCCACGGGCGCCTATGGTCTTATCTTCTTCGGCCATCTTATATTGAGTTTTGAGTTTGCTTAATTAATAATTGTAGTTCTTGGTGGAGCGTTCGGTGCGGGTCGATGAGCCTTTGAACTTGCTGCTCAGGACGTGGCGGCTGCGGCGCGTTCCGCGTTCCTTATGTCCGCACACACTGCACTTATAGTGGAGCTTGTAGTTGTCGTAACGTACCTGCTCCTCGTAGTCGTCGTCGCGGTAGGTGGTGTCGGTATCGACTGTTCGACGATGGTCTTTCTCTCCTACTTTTTGGTTACCGCGGTAAATATCGGTCCACTCCTTGGTCGTGGTACTGGTTTGGCCAATCTGCGTCGACTTTGTGCGGATTTCAGTGTCGTGGGTAGAGTGCAGGAACTCTTCTTCGTCGAGGTACATGGTGTCCATGGCGCGGCAGTTCTGACAGCGCGTGTGAGGCACGGAATCCTCGAGCATGATATTGAAGAAGTCCCATATATAATAGGTGGCGCCAATCATCAGTGCGGCTGCCCACCAGTAGGCACCCCAGGCCATGAGCGCAATCATCCAGTAGTAAGTGACGACAGCACCAAGTATTGCCATGACAACCAGCACTCCGGTGTCGGACAGGACGTAGAGCACACGCGGGTAGTATAAAATCCAGTAGATGAGGCACATGGGCACGGCGCCGACGGCAAACACCCACACCAGGCCGAATATCATCGAAATGAATGTACCGACCCATCCGAGGAATTTCTTGAAGCCCGTTTTCTCGAAATCGGAGCCGAGGTAGGCTTCATCGTAGACACCTGTGCGGGTGAGGAAAGTGGTCAGCGGCAGGTCGTAGATAGCCGGCGCGAGGGGGAGGTATTTCAGCGCCCATGAGCCGCGGTCGGTGGCGAGGTCATAGCGGGTAGCCACAGCTACGGAGTCAGGACCGAAGGTGAGAATGGGATAGTAAAATTTGCCGTCGGATGGGTTGAAAACGAAGGTACGGAAACGTACTTCAATGTCGTTTGACGCATTCCTGGCGATGTATTTCATAGGACCCACTCGCTTTTCGGCGTCAGCGAAACTGAGGTTATCGGCGATTCGCTGGAATTTGCCCTGCGACATGATTTTGGAATAATTGTGGCGGTCCTGAATTTCGTACTTTGCAAAATCCTTGATTGCAGGATAATAACTGTAGCGGTCGACATCGACCTCCTGACCGGTACGCACGAGGATTCCTTTAGGCCGGAGTTCGCCGTAGTGCATGCCGTACTTGCTTTGTAGCACCTTTTTGGGCGGGGACATGCGGATGGTGTCGCCGCGGAGGTTGGGGTTGCCGGTGATGACGTCAATGTCGGCCCACCAGTAGTAGAGCGCACCGCGGTAGCCGGAGGGTGTTTCAACGAGTAACCGGCCATTGTTGGACCAGTCGAGGTAACCGAGAACCTTGACCGAATCGCCTGCGGCAAGCGGGGTGACGATGGTGTCGTTGCCGAAGTAGGAGAACATTTTTGCCCCCTTTCGCACACCGATCCACGGGCCGTCGTTGCGGTAGTTATGGCTGGTGAGCAGGTCCATGCCTATCACAACCACGAGGAATATCAACGGTATGGATAACAGGCCCAGGCTCTTCTTAAAGCTTACTTTCGGATAGTTATATTTCATTAATGATAATGATTGATCTTATTAGGTTTATAATTATTGAATCATTCTATTTTAAGTGAGGTCTTGACGACGCGGGTATGGGTTGCCTTGTACTCCTCGATACTGTAATAAATCCACACTCCTCCGAGCTCGGGACGGGTGCATTCGGCAGGTGTGTCATGCAGGCATCCGCAATAGTTGCATTTCCACTGCGTAGGTTTGTATTCGGACATGTCGCAGACCGTCTCGGTGACCATAGTCCCGACCTTGCGGGCGGCGAAGTAGTCGCGCTGCTGCTCGGGAGTATAGTCGGGTGGGGGCGTGAGAGCCGCAAGGGCATCGTTCATCTCGGCAGCCTTTTCCTTGTAGGCGGCCAGCAGGTCGTCGATGTTTGAGGTTTGAAGGGTGTACTGCTTACGGGCTGCCGGTTCAGGCTCGGAGTTGTGTACCACCTCGGGGCGGGAACCGATCATTCCGAGGATGTCGGCATACTCGTCCAGGAGCGCCTTGTCCTGCTCGGAGAGTTCTGCTCGCTCTTCGGGAACCTGCGCATTGCTTAATTGTTCGATTTTGGCATGGAGTTCGGCAAGTTCGACGGCTTTCTGCTGCACACGTCTGAACGAAGGGTCGTTCTTTGCCTCCTCCATGGCGCGTTCAGCCATGGGGGTGAGGGGGTGGTTGCATTTACGGCAGAAATTCCGGGAGTTGAGCGTTCCACACTCGGGGCATATGATTCCTTGGGAGGACTGGCCGCAACGGGTGCAGAATTTGGCCGTGGGGCGCTTGGGTGCGCCGCAGAAGGAGCATTTCTCAGCGGTCTGTGATCGGCCGCACGAGGGGCATATCGCATCATTAGCTGAGACAGCCGCGTGGCAGAAGGGGCACTGCGCCGAGCTATCCTGCTCGATGCGCACTTTAGGACGCCACGCATGGTTCTGCCTGGATTCTTGATCGGTTTTAGTTGCGAGGCCACTTACGGGCTTGGTGCTAAAGCTTTTAGCCATTGACACATTTATCAGCCGTACCCCGATCCTAAGGGACAATACTTCGAAAAAAAATAAAAGCGCAGGATCTTACTGTTGCTCGTCCTGCTGCTAAAGGCCTTCGCATTGCCCGAAATAGGGGAACGAGCAACACAGAGCCTACGCCGTATGATATATGATACACCAAGGGGGACA
>CAYNHP010000036.1:0-22687 GCA_964397235.1 uncultured Bacteroides sp.
TGGGTCAGGAAGAAGCCATCCGCGCCATCGCCGACGCCGTGCGCCGCAGCCGCGCGGGCCTCAACGATCCCAAACGTCCTATCGGTTCGTTTATCTTCCTCGGCACCACCGGTGTAGGTAAAACCGAACTCGCCAAGGCTCTGGCAGAATACCTCTTCGACGACGAGAATATGATGACCCGTATCGACATGAGCGAGTATCAGGAGAAGCACGCCGTGTCGCGTCTGGTCGGAGCGCCTCCGGGATACGTTGGTTATGACGAAGGTGGTCAGCTGACTGAGGCCGTTCGCCGCAAGCCCTACTCCGTAGTGCTGTTCGACGAAATTGAAAAGGCCCACCCCGACATCTTCAACATCCTGCTGCAGGTGCTTGACGACGGTCACCTGACCGACAATAAGGGCCGACTGGTGAACTTCAAGAACACCATCATCATCATGACCTCGAACATGGGCTCGAACGTGATTCGCGAGAACTTCGCCAACATGACCGAGCAGAACAAGGCCGAGGTTGTGGAAAAGACCAAGGGCCAGGTGCTTGACATGCTTAAAACCACCATCCGCCCCGAGTTCCTGAACCGTATCGACGAAATCATCATGTTCACCCCGCTGAACCGTGTTGAAATCGAAGAAATCGTAGGCCTGCAGCTGAAGTCGATCCAGCGCATGCTCATGAAGTCGTCCGGCATCGAGCTCACCATCACCCCCAAGGCCCTGAGCTTCCTGGCCGACGAAGGCTTCGACCCCGAATTCGGCGCCCGTCCCGTCAAGCGTGCTATCCACCGCCTGGTTCTGAACCAGCTTTCGAAGGACATCCTCGCCCAGAAAGTTGACAAGTCGCGACCCATCGTCATCGACGTCAAGGACGACGAATTAGTATTCAATAATTAATTAGAGTTTCGCAAGCTCAACTCAAGTTTAAAGTTTAAGGTATAAGGGTTTAGGGATGGCATTTAAAGGAAAGGCCATAGTACAGGGAACCATCCTTTTAATCTCTTAATCTCCTTATCCCTTAATCTTTTAACCTATAACCTTTAACCCTTTAACCTTCAAATTTCGCTTGCGAAATTTGAATAATTAACGAAAGTCATGAAAAAAATTCTCTCTCTTCTTTTTCTCCTTCCGCTCATTGCGTTGGTTTCGGCCTGCCACGACGACGATGGCAGCAGTCTGCCCGATGTAACTTTCAACCTTGATGTGGCCAACCCGGTAGCTACCGATGGCGTAATCTATGTGGTTCAGGGCAACGACTTCACTGTCAACTCATTGTCCGTAACCAACCAGGAGCAAGGCAAGGGTGCGGGTATCACCGCCGCCAGCTATTACTGGGACTATGATTTCCTGGGCACCACAACCATGCCTCCCTTCTCCATGAAGATCAACATCGGCGAGAATGTGGAGCTTGGCGAACACCTGTTCGAAGTTCAATGCCCCGTATTCGCATTGGATAAAGAACCCGCCCAGGCCTACCTGCAGTACACCGTGATGGTGGTTGCTTCGGAAGATGAAATTCCTGCCGAAACTACCAACAGCCTCGTGAAGACTGCCAAGACCGTACAGGACAACTGATTACCCTGCTCTCTCCAATAAGCGCCCCCGCAACCCGAGGGCGCTATTTTTGTTTCCGTAGTTATGATTTATCCTGCCACGACCATAAATTTGGAAATTTTTGCGTAACTTTGCCTCGCTATGGGCTCGAATAAGGTCGACGATTTTTTCATACCCGACAATGAGGTTAAGCTTCCGCAGGAGCTCGACTATAGCCATGTGGACCAATTCATCGATGCCGCGGAAGCCTTTTCACGCCTGACCTATCAGAGTGTCTACATCATCGACTACTTCAAGCAGAATTTCCTCTATGTTTCGGCCAACCCGATGTTCCTCTGCGGTTTGACGGCCGAGCAAATGAAGGCGATGGGCTATAGCTTTTACCTTAAATATGTGCCTCAGGCTGAGCAGGCTTTGCTGCTGGAAATCAACCGTGCAGGCTTCTCGTTCTACAACGATGTGGCAACCGACAACCGCATGGACTGGTACCTGCAGTACGACTTCCACATTCTCCACGGCAAGCGTCCGATTCTGATTAACCACCGCATCACGCCGCTGGCAGTCACGTCGGACGGCCGCGTGTGGCTGGCATTATGCGCGGTTTCGGTTTCGACCAAAAGCACACCCGGCAACATAGAGATGCACAGCACCGGCTCGGACCATTACTACAGTTACAATCTTACCACCCGGCGCTGGGACCGCCGGGCCATGCCCACGCTCACCGAGGGTGAGAAAGCAGTGATTACGCTTTCGATCCAGGGCCTGACAATGCTTGAAATCGCCGACCGGATGTGCCTTTCGCCGGACACAATCAAGAAATACCGCAAGCAGATTTTCGAAAAGTTAGGTGTGCGCAACATCTCGGAAGCTATTGTCTCGGTCACCAACAACAAACTACTTTAGGCCTGACCGAACAATCGGGTGGAGGTAAAATCTGGGAAAATGTTTGACAGGACGGCCCACGGCAATGTTGGCGGCTATCCGTGCGGCCATATGCGCGGCACTTTTGACTGCACAGTCGTCTGTACGGCCTGCGCGTATGCCGGCTAACGATTCCTGAAGCCATTCACACCCGTCAATCCGCCAGAAGGCGCAATAACCGAGCATATACTCGGCCGCCCACAGACGCAGGTCCTCCACGGGCGGCAGTTCTTCGCCGTGCATCACAATCGACCCGGCGCCAAGGATAAAATCGAACGTCACAATAACCGGGATATTGCCCCCGACGGGTGCACCGGCGGGGTTGCCATTGAATACTATGACGATATCAGCTTCTCTGACAGCGATGGCTGCTTTTTCGAAGCCCACAGCGGCGAGTTCGGCACGGAGGTGGTGCAGAAAAGCGTCGGAACCCACTGAAAGGATACGGCAGCCTGCGATTTTTATTTTTTCTTCATCTTCCATAAGTCGTTGCAAAGGTAAGGTACACCCCGACGTGATGCCATACCCAAATGGGTATATTTTCGCCCAAGATGACCGAAGTACACTTTTGGGTATGGCGCAGACGCTTCCGATGGGCTAATTTTGCGGCATGAAAGCAATAATAGTGATGATATTAATCCTGGTGATAGCCCTGCTGCTGTAAAAATACACCCTCTGATAATCTCGATGTAACAAAAAGGGGTGCTCATTCGTCTTATGGACGTAGCCCTTTCAAATCGATCTATATGAAACAAATATCTTTGAAAACCTTTTTGCCGGTTGCGGCCCTGGCCTTCGGCGGGTCGGTGGCCACGGCTCAAACCGATTCCCTGCCTGCGCAGGAGTTGCGCGAAATTGTGGTGCAGGCGCCCAAAGTTGTCCACAAAGCCGATATGGATGTTTACCATCCATCGCAAAGCGCCGTGGAGAACGCCAAAAATGGCGTACAGTTGCTCAACAACCTCATGATTCCGACGCTTTCCGTAAGCGAAGCACTGGGCACGATAACTTCCGCCGGGCAGTCGGTGCAGGTGCGCATCAACGGCCGGGAGGCATCGGTCGACCAGGTGCGGAACCTGTTGCCCGGAAGTATCAAACGCGTGGAATGGATTCAGAATCCCGGCTTGCGCTACAACGGAGCTACCTCTGTCCTGAACTTCATAGTCATCAACCCGACTGTCGGCGGTTCGCTCATGCTAAACACTATGCAGGCGCTGAACATGGCGTGGGGACAGTACAACCCAAACGTGAAGTTCAATTCGGGTCGCTCGCAAATTGAGGTCGGAGGCGGGTATAAGCTCACCGAGAACCTCAAAGCCCATCGCGATTACACCGAGACCTTCACCTACCCCGACGGACACTCCTTCACGCGCAACGAACAGTCGCGTGGCGGACGGTTGGACAACTCTATCGGAAATGTGTGGGCCACATATAATTATGTGAAGCCCGACACTACAATCATAGTGGTGGATGCCCGCGGATTTCTCAAACCCACCAACCGCGAGACTTACTACGGCCTTATGACAACTACAACCGATAATGCCCGTACGCTCCTGACCGACAGCCGCCACGACGACGGCCTGCGCCCTACCCTCTCAGCTTACTGGGAGCAGCATTTCGCCGGGAATCAAATGCTGGTTGTGGACTTCAAGACGCAGTATTTCCGCGGTCGCACCGCTTCGGACTATGTAGAGCAAAATCCTGACACATATGCAAATATAACCGACGTACACACCGATATCAAGGACCACAACCGCCTCTATGCCATTGAAGCGGATTACATCAAGAACTGGAGCAACTCGCGTCTTACTGCAGGCGCCAGCTACACAGCCAACCGCAACCGCTCCACCTACCTCAACCTCGGCGGGCAGGTATTCCACCAGCGTCAGGACAAGGCCTACTTCTTTGCAGAGTACTTCCAGAAGGTACGCAAGTTCACCTTCACGGCCGGCATCGGTGCGCAATTCACCGACTTCCTCTTCCGCGAAACCAACCTGGGGAGTCACAGCTGGAACATGCGTCCGCAGGCGGCCATTTCGTACACCATCAACCAAAAGCATCAGTTGCGACTCAATTTCGAATCGTGGCAGTCGACTCCCTCACTGGCTGAAACCAACCCCACCCCTCAGCAAATCGACGGCTTCCAATGGCGGGTAGGCAACCCGAACATAACCACGGCCAACAGCTATATGCTCACCTTGCGCTACAGCTTCGGTCTTCCACGTGTCTACGGGCAGTTCGGCGTGCGCGCCTTCACATCGCCCAATGCCATCACTCCGTTGCAGATGTGGGCCGGCGACCGCCTGGTAACGACTTACGAGAACAGCCGGGGCCTGCAGAACCTATCGTTCTTCCTTGCGCCGCAGGTTGAGGTTGTTCCCGGCTGGGTGACACTCAGCGGCTACCTGCAGTGGCGCACCGAGCGCATGCGTGGTAGCGGCTACAACCTGACCAACAGCGCATGGAGCGGGCACGCAATGATGCAGATAAGGCATTGGGGATTTACACTAACCGCTCAGTATATACGCTCGCAGCGCGACCTCTGGGGCGAGAAGATTTCATGGGGCGAGGACATAAATATGGTCGACCTCATGTACAACTACAAGAACTGGGGTTTCTCAGCCGGATGTCTTATGCCCTTCGGGCGTTACGACCAAGGAGCCGTGAACTTAAGTCGCTGGAACGCAAACGAATGGCATATGCGGGTGGACTTCCGCATCCCCTACATCAGCATCAGCTACAACCTGCAGTGGGGCCACCAGAAACGAAAAGCCAACAAACGGATAAACGTCAACGGCGATGCCGACCAATCTTCGGCAGCCGGACGCTAAATCAATGCAAGGAGGAATGCCTCGGCAGTGATGCCGGGGTTTTCTTTTTCCTCAACAGTTGTTTTGTCCGACCGGTGTGACATGTACGACTCATCCACAACTTTTTTAATGAAATTTTTTATCATAAATATTTGTGTGGATTGGGAAAAGTGTGAGATAATTCGTAAATTTGCACTCCAATAGCTACGAAGCAACAAATATGTCAACTGTAAAACCAATTCGCACGGCATTAGTTTCCGTTTACAATAAAGATGGCATCGAGCCCATCGTCCGTCGTCTCAACGAGTTAGGGGTAGAACTCCTCTCCACCGGCGGCTCCCGTTCATACATTGAAAGCCTGGGACTTCCCTGCAAGGCAGTGGAGGATTTGACCGGTTATCCGTCCATCCTCGGAGGTCGCGTCAAGACCCTGCACCCCAACGTGTTCGGCGGCATCCTTGCCCGCCGCGAAAACGAAGGTGACCAAGCGCAGCTCAAGCAGTACGAAATCGCGCCTATCGACCTCGTTATCGTCGACCTCTACCCCTTCGAAGCCACCGTTGCTTCCGGGGCGAGCGCTCAGGACATCATTGAGAAAATCGACATCGGCGGCATCTCCCTCATCCGCGCCGCCGCCAAAAACTTTGCCGACGTAGTCATCATCCCCTCCGCCAAGCAGTACCCCTACCTGATGGGCCTCCTGGAGAAGGGAGCCGAGAGCACCGAGGGCCAGCGCCGCTATCTGGCCACAGAAGCCTTCGCAGTGTCGTCGGCCTACGACAGCCACATCTTCAACTGGTTCGCCGAGACCGGCACCGAACCTGCCGGCAAGCAGGCCGCCCTGCGTGTGGCCATCGACGGCGCCAAGGACCTCCGTTACGGCGAAAATCCCCACCAGGAAGCCCGTTACTACGGAAACTTCGACGCACTGTTCGAACAGCTCCACGGCAAAGAAATTTCATATAACAACCTGCTGGATATCGACGCCGCCTGTTCGCTCATCGACGAGTTCGATACCACCACCGTGGCAATCCTCAAACACAACAATGCCTGCGGCCTGGCAAGCCGTCCCACTGTAAAGGAGGCTTGGACCGACGCACTGGCCGGCGACCCCGTCAGCGCATTCGGCGGCATCATCATCACCAACGCACCCGTCGATGCCGAGGCTGCCGAGGAGATGGGCAAGATTTTCTTCGAAGTGGTAATCGCACCCGAATTCTCCGACATCGCTCTCGAAGTGCTCCGTCAGAAAAAGAACCGCATCATCCTCAAGCGCAAGGAAGTTGCCGCTCCCGGCAAAAAAATGCGCACCATCCTCGGAGGCATGCTCGTGCAGGATGCCGACTCAAAGGTTGAAACCGTTGAGGATCTCAAACTCGTGGCCGGCGACAATCTCAGCACCGAGGTAGCCGAGGACCTCCTGTTCGCCAACAAGATTGTGAAGCATTCCAAGAGCAACGCCATCGTGCTGGCCCGCAACAAAATGCTCATAGCCAGCGGCGTTGGCCAGACCTCGCGTGTGGACGCACTTCGCCATGCCATCGAGAAGGCCCACAGCTTCAACTTCGATACTACCGGCTGCGTGATGGCCTCCGACGCTTTCTTCCCCTTCGCCGACTGCGTGGAAATCGCTCACAAGGCGGGAGTGGACGCTGTGATTCAACCCGGCGGCTCAATACGCGACACCGACTCCGTGGACTACTGCCGTGCCAACGGCATGACTATGGTAATGACCGGCTTCCGCCATTTCCGTCATTAATAATACCGTTCCCATCCTAACGGGTTGCGTGTAGAAAAGCAAGCTAAATCCGGGTTTGTCCCGCTCAACTCCTCAAATAAAAGAATTTACCCTCTCCCTAACATATAGAAAATGAGACTGTTCTCGCTCACCAAAGAAATAGCAATCGACCTTGGCACAGCCAACACGATTATAATTCACAACGACAAGATTGTGATCAACGAGCCCTCCATTGTGGCTCTGGACAACCGCACCGACAAGCTGATAGCCGTCGGAAAAGAAGCCCACCAGATGGAAGGCAAGGGCCACCCTGGCATCCGCACCGTCCGCCCCCTGAAGAAAGGCGTGATTGCCGACTTCAACGCCGCCGAACTCATGATCCGCGGCCTGGTAAAGAAGGCCAGCACCAAGAACAACTGGTTCTCCCCCTCGCTCCGCATGGTTGTGGGCATCCCTTCGGGCTCGACCGAGGTAGAGGTGCGCGCCGTGCGCGACTCATCCGAGCACGCCGATGGCCGCGATGTGTACATGATTCACGAACCGATGGCCGCCGCCCTCGGTATCGGCCTGGACGTTGAGGCGCCTCAGGGCAACATGATCGTCGACATCGGTGGCGGTACTACCGAAATCGCCGTAATCTCCCTGGGCGGCATCGTCAGCAACAAGAGTATCCAGGTTGCAGGCGACGACCTCACCGACGACATCCTCAACCACATGCGCCGCGCCCACAACATCAAGGTAGGCGTGCGCACCGCAGAGCAAATCAAGATGCACGTCGGTTCGGCCCTTACCGAACTGGAAAACCCGCCGGAGGACTATATCGTGCACGGCCCCAACCTGATGACGGCTCTGCCTCTGGAAGTACCCGTGAGCTACCAGGAAATTTGCCACTGCATCGAAAAGACTATCTCAAAAATCGAAGCTGCAGTGCTCAGCGCACTTGAACAGACCCCGCCTGAACTCTACGCCGACATTGTTCGCAACGGCATCTACCTGGCCGGTGGCGGCGCACTGCTCCGCGGCCTCGACAAGCGCCTTATCGACAAGATCGGTATCCAGTTCCACATCGCAGAGGATCCTCTGCTGTGCGTGGCCAAGGGTACGGGCGTGGCTCTGAAGAACATCCATCGCTTCAGCTTCCTGATTCGCTAACACGGCAGTTCGAGCAAGCGGATGAACGAGCTGTTCGGCTTCATTGTGCGCAACGGCAAGTGGTTTGTCTTCGCCATCCTGGTGGGGATAAGCTGCTGGCTCCTTTTTATGCGCGACCCCTACCGCCAGCACGTTTACATCACTTCGGCCGGCCGCATGGCCTCGTCTATTTACAAGACGTCGAACCATGTGACATCCTACTTCAGCCTCCGCGAAATCAACGAGGACCTCAACCGTCGGAACAGCGAGCTGCTGGCTGAGATCGTGAGTCTCAACGAACGCATCGACCGCCTCACCGAGCAGGGATTCGTCGACACCATGGTGGTCGACAGCGGCGTGCGCCACTTCGACTTCACCGTGGCTCATGTCATCAGCAACTCCATCGCCCATCCCTTCAACTACATAACTATAAATAAGGGTGAAGCCGACGGAATCAAACCCGAGCTTGGCGTCATCGACCGCAATGGCGTGGTAGGAATCACCAGCAACGTAGGGCCCAACAGTACGCGAATCATTTCCCTGCTGAACCCCCATTTCCGCCTGAGCTGCAAAATCAAGGGCACGGATTATTTCGGAAGCCTGGTGTGGGACGGAAACCGCCCCGACAGAGCCCTGCTCGAGGAACTCCCCCGCCACACCAAGTACGCCCCGGGCGACACCATCGTCACCAGCGGTTACTCCGCCGTATTCCCTGCAGGCCTTCCGGTGGGCATCGTTATGGACGACGACACCGACAACAGCCAGAACTTCTTCACCCTCACCATCCGTCTGCTGGCCGACTTCACCACCCTGGGCGACGTTCAGGTAATCAAGAACAACCAGTCAGACGAGCTCAAGGCCATCCGTGCCGGCGAGGAGAACGACTCCAAGAAAAATCCCTTCGGAAACTAATACAATGACCAAATTCATCATCAAATACATCTTCTGGTTCCTGCTGCTTATTCCGGCGCAGGCCGTTGTGTTTGACCGCATGATTCTGTTCGATGTGGCCGTTCCGCTGGTATTTATCTACCTCATTATCACTCTGCCCGTAACCATCGGAACAAACATTTCCACCCTTGTGGGCTTCCTGGCGGGTTTCCTGCTGGACATCTTCTGCGACACCCCGGGCGTCAATGCCCTGTGTTGCACAGTGCTGGCTTTCAGCCGCAAAGCCGTGTTCCACCTTTATGTGAGCATGGACGACGACCTGGCCGGCAAATCCCCGTCCTCTCGCTCCATGGGCACTGCAATCTACCTGAAATTCCTCATCACCATGGTGCTGATTTACTGCACGCTGGTGTTCACTGTCGAGGCTTTCCAGTTCTTCAATTTCCGCCTGCTGATTATCCGCATCCTGGCATCTACAGTTTACACATTTATCCTCCTCTACGCCGGCGACTGTCTGCGAACCGGCTCCAACGAAGCAAAAGCCTGAGAGGCTGACATATACATTGAGAAAGAATTACGATCTTGAAAAGAGAAAATACGTAATCGGCGGGTTCATCCTGCTGATTGCCCTCATATATCTGGTGCGACTGTTCGACCTGCAGATCAACGACGAGAAGTATAAGCGGTCGGCAGACTCGAACGCCTTCCTGAAAAAGACTGTCTACCCCTCGCGCGGCCTCATTTACGACCGCAACGGGGAACTGGTGGTGTTCAACCAGCCGGCATATGATGTAATGATGATTCCGCGCGATGTTCAGCCCTTCGACACGCTGGACTTCTGCGAGACGCTGAACATCACCCCCGAGCACTTCAACAAGCTGCTTGCCAACATGAAGGACAAGCGCTCCAACCCCGGCTATTCGTCATACACCCCTCAGAGGCTGATGTCGCAGGTATCGGCTCAGGACTACGGCCGCCTGCAGGAGAAGCTCTACCGCTTCCCCGGATTTTTCATCCAGAAGCGAATCCTGAGGCAGTATAACCACCCCACCGCGGCTAACGTGCTCGGCAACATCCGCGAGGTGTCGCAAAAGGATATCGAAAACGACGACTATTATGCGCGCGGCGACTACACCGGCGACCTTGGCGTCGAGAAAAGTTACGAGCGTTATCTCCGCGGCGTCAAGGGAGTTGAAATCCTTATCCGCGACGCGCGCGGACGCATCCAGGGCCGCTATGAGGACGGCGCACAGGACATCGAGCCCATCTCCGGCAAGGACCTCAAGCTGAGCCTCGACATAAAGCTGCAACAGTACGCCGAATCACTCATGGTTGGCAAGCGCGGAGCCGTCGTGGCCATCGAACCGGCCACGGGTGAGGTGCTCTGCATGGTATCCTTCCCCAACTATGACCCAACGCTGCTGGTGGGACGCCAGCGTGGCGAAAACTACAAGAAACTGGTCAGCGACGAGGCATACCCGCTGTTCGACCGCGCAATCATGGGCACCTACCCGCCCGGATCCACTTTCAAGCCCACCCAGGGACTGATTTTCCTCCAGGAAGGCATCATTGACCTCAACACAACTTACCCCTGCTCACACGGCTATATCAACGGCGGCCTGCGTGTGGGCTGTCATGCCCACGGCTCTCCCCTGCCCCTGAAGCCGGCACTACAAACCTCTTGCAACGCATTCTTCTGCTGGGGATTCAAGGGTATGATCGACCGCCGGAGCAAGTACGGCTCCAGTGCCAACGCCTTCGAGGTCTGGAAAAACCACCTCGTGTCCATGGGTTATGGCTACAAACTCGGCGTCGACCTCCCCGGCGAGAGCCGCGGATATATCCCCAATTCAGGCACCTACAATAAGTTCTACAAGGAAGGCCACTGGAGTGCCAACACCATCATATCTGTCAGCATCGGTCAGGGTGAAATCCTCTCGACCCCCCTTCAAATCGCCAACCTTGCAGCAACAATTGCCAACCGCGGCCACTTCATCACACCCCATGTGGTGAAGGAAATCCAGGACACGGTGATGGAACCCTTCGAGCTTCGCACCCCCACCATCGACGCCCACCATTACGACGCCATTGCCGAAGGCATGCGAATGGCTGTGACCGGCGGTACCTGCCGACGCGCGGCTATCCCCGGCATTGAGGTTTGCGGAAAGACGGGTACGGCTCAGAATCCCCACGGCAAGGACCACTCGGCCTTCATGGGATTTGCCCCCTACGACAATCCGCAGATTGCAGTGGCCGTCTATGTGGAGAACGGTGGCTGGGGTGCAACATACGGCGTGCCCATCGGCAGCCTGGTAATGGAGAAATATCTCAACGGCGAAATCGACCCCTCGCGCAAATATATGGAGGAACAAATGGTAAACGCATCCATCTACTATGCTCCTAAGAAGAAATGACCCCTCATCGGTTTTCAAAAACCTGGACTGGATCACGGTTCTGATCTACATCCTTATGGTTGTAGCGGGCATGATCAGCATCTATGCCGCCAGCTACGACTTCGACAATGCGTCCATGTTCAGCTACGACGAGTTTTCCGGCAAGCAGTTGCGCTGGATTGTCCTCTCGTTGTTGTTGGGAACGGTCATTCTGCTCATCGACACCAGAATGTATGAGGCATATGCGTACCCTATATATATATTGGTGTTGATTCTGTTGCTTATCACGCCCTATATCGCGCACGACATCAAGGGTTCGCGCTCATGGATATCGCTCGGGCCGATGAGCCTGCAGCCGGCGGAATTCGCCAAGTTCGCCACAGCCCTGGCCCTGGCGAAACTTTTCAGCAGCTATCAGTTTGTGCTCAACGCCCGGTGGACTAACTACGTCAAGGCCATAGGCATCATCCTGGCGCCTGTCGTACTCATTCTTCTGCAGAATGAAACCGGCTCAGCCCTGACCTTCCTTGCGCTGTTTCTTGTGCTCTACCGCGAGGGCATGAGTGGTCTCGTTCTTTTTGCAGCGGTGTTCGCAGTTGTCATCTTCGTGGTGGGAATCAAATACACCGAAACGATGGTCATGGGCATACCCACGGGCAGTTTTGCGGTGATGGTGATGATAATGGTAGTTATGACGGCTATGGCAATCATCTACAGCCGGCGGGCAGAAATTCCCCGTAACCTCATCATCTGGTTCGGAGGCACCGGCCTTATAGAGTATATCCTGAGCTTGTGCGGCGTTGAACTCCCGGGCATGGTGCTTGAACTGAGCATCATCGGAATCGCCTGCGGCTACCTCATCTTCGAGGTGATTCAAACCCACTATAAGCAACTGCTCATCGCCGTGGTGACACCGGTACTTTCGCTGGCATTCCTTTTCTCCATCGGCCTTGCCTTCGCGCACCTGCAGCCCCATCAGCAGTTGCGTATTCAGGTTGTGCTGGGCATGGTGGAAGACCTGCGCAATGCAGGATATAATGTGAACCAGTCAAAGATTGCCATCGGCTCCGGAGGCTTCTATGGCAAGGGCTTCCTCAACGGCACCCAAACCAAACTCAAATACGTTCCTGAGCAGCACACCGACTTTATTTTCTGCACCATCGGTGAAGAGGAAGGCTTCGTGGGAGCTGCTGCCGTCACGGCTCTGTTCTTAATCCTGATTTTGCGCGTAATCAAAATCGGCGAGCGCCAGCCAACCACCTTCGGGCGCGTATATGCCTACTGCGTAGCATCTTACTTCATCTTCCATTTCTGCATCAACATCGGCATGGTCATCGGCCTGTGTCCCGTCATCGGCATCCCCCTACCCTTCTTCAGCTACGGAGGCTCGTCGCTATGGGGCTTCACAATCCTGCTGTTCATCCTGCTCAAAATCGACGCCGCCCGCAAAAACGTCATGTCATATTAGCCCGGGAACCTAAACCTTAGCACGTCTTCGTTTGTTATTATTACAAACTGAAAATAATCGAATTATGAAATCTTACAAGAAAGCAATCGAAGAGAATGTTCCCACTATGCTCGTATTTGAGCACGCAGGGATGCACGACGCCGTTGCGGTGCATTATCTGGTAAAAGAACTCAAAGAAAAATTCGGCGACAAGGCTCACATTATCCCCGTTGACGCATCCTACAACGGCCAGTACAAGGTTGATTACAAGCTCAAGGAATATCCTACATACATCGTCTATAAGCAGGGCGAAGAACTCATGCGCGAAAGCGGCGATAAAACCATCGCCTCACTATCCGACATGATTGTCCGCTCGCTTTAACATAACATATCCCGCCATACTCCCCGACCGCCCCGGCCGGGGATTGTTTTGTGTCAGTACCTCCCGGAAAAGGGCTCAGGACATAGAACAACTATTGCCATCGTTGGAACCTCCAATCCTAATGCCTAAAGCCGGAACTAAATTTGGCAGATTGGCACGGATTTTGTATTTTTGTAGGAAATTGCGAATTGCAGTTAACCAAACCGTAAATTATGAAACATTTTGTGGCATGTGCCCTCACTGCCGTCGCAGCAGCGACGTGCCCCTCAGTTATGGAAGCAAATAATCCGTTTTTTGAGCCTTTCAATACGCCCTACGGCTCGGCTCCTTTCGACTCTATCACCGACGACATGTGGATGCCGGCTATCGACCGCGGCATCGAGCTCGCACGTCAGGATGTGAACGCTATCACAATGAACCGCGCCCGTCCTGACTTCGAAAACACTATTGTGGCCCTTGAAAATGCCGGCGAGGACCTCAACCGCGTCCTGAACGTGTTCTACCCCCTGCTCTCGGCCAACAGCAACGAGAAAATGATGGAGATTTCGCTGGAAGCCTCCCAGAAACTCTCCGACTACTCTACATCCATTATCCTGAACGAGGCGCTTTGGAATCGTGTCAAGGCCGTGTACGACGACCGTGCCCTGTTCAACCTCACGCCAGAAGATGAGATGCTCCTGCAGAAAACTTACGATTCCTTCGCTCTCTCAGGCGCTAACCTCCAGGGCGAGGACCGCGAGAAATTCCGCAAGCTCTCGGCTGAACTCTCGGCCCTGACCACTGCCTTCGGCCAGAACGTACTCAAGGAGATGAACACCTACGAAATCTGGCTCACAGCCGACGACCTCGCCGGCCTGCCCGAAGGCGTTGTGGCTGAAGCTGCCGAAATGGCAAAGGAAAAGGGACGCGACGGAGAATATCTCTTCACTCTCGCTCAACCCACCTATATGGCCTTCATGAAATTCAGCCAGCGCCCCGACCTCCGCGAGAAGATGTACCGACTCTACAATTCTCGCAACACCAAGGGCGAATACTCAAACATGGAGAATATCAAGCGTATCAGCGAAATACGCATGGAAATAGCCAATCTCCTCGGCTCCGACACTTACTCCCGCCATGCCCTCAAGCGCACCATGGCTCAGAACCCCGAGGCTGTCTACAACCTCCTGGGCCAGCTCCGCGAGGCTTATACTCCCGCCATGAAGGCTGAAATGGCAGAATTGGCTGAATTCGCCTCCGAACTCGAGGGCAAACCCGTCACCATCAACCCCTGGGACTACTCTTTCTACTCCAACAAGCTGAAAGCCGCAAAATACAGCTTCGACGAAGAGGCCCTGCGCCCCTACTTCGAACTCGACAGCACCATCGCCGGTGTCTTCGGCCTGGCTACGAAACTCTACGGCCTGACATTCACCCCCGCCGAGGGCGTCCAGGTGTACCATCCCGATGTTAAAGCTTTTGAAGTAAAGGATGCCGACGGCAACTATGTCGGCCTGATTTACACCGACTTCTTCCCCCGCGCCTCAAAACGTCCCGGCGCATGGATGACCGGCTTCAAGGACCAGTTTATCGACGAAAATGGCGTAAACTCACGTCCCCATGTGAGCATCGTCATGAACTTCACCAAACCCACAGCCGACCGCCCATCCCTTCTTACGCCCTACGAAGTTGAAACCTTCCTGCACGAGTTCGGCCACTCCCTCCACGGCCTGCTGGCTAACACGAAGTACTCATCGCTCTCAGGTACGTCCGTCTACCGCGACTTTGTAGAACTCCCCTCGCAGTTCAACGAAAATTATCTCACTGAAAAAGAGTTCCTTGACGGATTTGCGAAGCACTATCAGACCGGCGAGCCCATTCCCGCCGAGATGGTTGAGCGTCTTGTGAAAGCCAGCCAGTACGGCGCCGCATATGCCTGCCTGCGCCAGCTGGGCTTCGGCTATCTTGACATGGCTTGGCACACCATCACTGAGCCCGTGGACGACCTCGTGGCCTTCGAAAATGCCGCCATCGAGAGCGTAACAATCTTCCCCGCAGTCGAAGGCACACTCATCTCCCCCCAGTTCAGCCACATCTTCTCCGGCGGCTATGCATCCGGCTACTACAGCTACAAGTGGGCCGAAGTGCTTGATGCTGACGCATTCGCATTATTCAAGGAACGCGGCATCTTCGACAAGGCAACCGCCGACTCTTTCCGCGAAAATGTGCTCAGCCGCGGCGGCACTGAGAACCCCGCCGTGCTCTACAAACGTTTCCGCGGTCAGGACCCCACCATCGATGCCCTGCTCAAGCGCGATGGCATCAGCAAGTGATATTTTCCGTACACCGGCGGGCCCCTATGCACGCATAGAGGCCCGGCGGTACTATAAATCGGTTGGCGTAATCGGACTCTCGACCGTCGTGGTGCTTGTAATGCTTTCGGTCACCGATTTCCGCTTCGCTATCGTTGCGCTGATGGTTGTGTGCGTAGTGATTCCGATGCTGATGCTCCTGGCTTGGCTTAAACTCACTGCAAACCCTCAGGTGCAGCTGCACATGCGCCCCCAGCGTTGGACCCGGCGCCCTGACGGTGCCCTGCTGGTAGAGTTCTTCCCCTTCGCCGTTTCGGACGATAAACCGGCCGACCCTGTTGCAACTGCCGTCATAGAGCCCGATAATGTGGACCGTGTCGAGGACGCCGGGAAATATACCGTCGTTCATATCGCCGAACCGTTACCGAATACCTGTCCCTTTTTCATAATCCCTTCAAGTATCACTCACGAAAACCCAACGCTACTCTTAAACTTATGAAAAACGACGATTTTAAGCTTGCTCCCCAACCGGTGCAAGACTTGACTAAAAAACATACCAATCTTACCTCGCTGGTCGAAACCGAGGTAGCAGCCGCCCGCGCTCTGAACAACGAAGAGCTCATTCGCGAAGCCGAGAAATTGCAGATGAACTTGCAATATATGCTTAAATATCTCATAAGCAATGATATACCTGATCTTGAAAAGGAATCTGCCAAACTTATGGTCGAAGCAAACCAGCTATGTCAGGACATCCTTCGTGAGTACAATATTGTCAATTCCCCCCGCAGTTACTACGCATCGATTCGCTTCCAACGCCTACGCCCGGAGGAGAATTTGGAATCGCTGGTGAGCGATTACCTTTCCGAACTCAACCGCCGCCGTGGCGACCCTGCGGCCATGATGAGCAACAGCGCCAACGCCAAACTCGAAGGCCTCAGCTCCGACATCTTTGAACATATCCGCACGATAGGACATTTCAACGAAAAGTCCGGGTTGCTTGAGAGTCTGATTGTTGATAAAACCCTTCCGGAAGCCGACCGCATACTATGGCTCGCCGGAGTCGGTATGGGTTTGCTCGAGCAATTTGACAACGCCCGCATCGCCATGCTGATAAACGCCATGAACTTTGATGACGAATCAATCAAAGTTGCAGCGGCAGTGTGGTTAGCCATCGGGGTCTTCTCTCACTACACCAACCCTTTGGGAGGAACCTACATCCGTACATACAATATTCCGAACGACCCCAACGTCGGACTCTTGCGCCGCGCAACTTTCGAACTCGTTCGACTCATCATCATCAACAGTTTAAGCCCGGAATCACGTGCCGCAAAAATCCCCTCCATGGCCTCTATGATGGAAAACCTCAATATTCCCAAGGATCCGGCAGCCGCCAAGGAAATGATGAAGAGTCCCGAGTCGCTGGCAAACTCCCTGGAGGTGTACGACTGGATGCATCGGTTCAACGATGCCGTTCGCGAGGGCTACGACGTCCAGGCCGAAACCTTAGGCAAGATGCGCCATTGGAATTTCTTCGGAAAACTTTCCAACTGGCTCCTGCCTTACGACCCCAACCACAGTGCCTTGGCCGGAATCGCCGACGAGGATGGTGCTCCGCTGGCCGAGATGCTTTCCAAAATCAGCTCCCTGATTGACGCCGACAAATATGCCCTGATGTTGTCGCTGACAAACATTCCCGCCTCAATGCGTGAAGCTGCCATGCAGGGAACTATGGAACAGATGGGCGCCGGGAGCGAGGAATTCCAGGATGCACTCGACGACGAGGCACGCCAAAGCGCCAAACTTCGCACACGCATCAACAACTACGCCAAGCAGGTGTGGCGCGTATTCTCCACACACACCAAACGCGACGAATGGATGCCTTCCGACCAGTTCAAGGACTTCCTCTCTGCCGTAGGTAACTCTGGATTGATGGACGACGAAACCCTGCGCACTCTTTGCCTTTCGCTGGAAAAGCTCGAAGCTTACAGCGAATTAGATTCTTTCAACAACTTGATCCATGAGCGCACCGAAGCCGACGACAGGCAACTGGCCAAAGCCGCCATCCACCTCAAAAAACCGATGGACATGGCTTTGCTCCACTATCTCAACAACCATCCTAATGACCTCGATCTGCTCATTGAAGCTGTAAATAACGGCATCAAGGACAATAATATCCTCCAGCTGCTGAAATCCTACGAGGACATCGACTCTGAGAATATAGATTTCCTGAAGGCATATACCGCCGTTCTGGAATTCAACGGAATGTACGAGGAAGCTACCTATCACCTCCAGGCTTTGGAATATATAGACGCCGACCATGCAGACGACTATCGGCTGCAGCGTGCCCGAAACCTGACCATGAACCGCCAATGGTCCGAAGCCCTCGAAGCATTCGGCGACCTCGTGCCTCCCTCGGAAGAGTACTCAGCGGTCAAAATTTTGGCACTTTGGATGGCCGGCCAACGCGAGCTTGCCTTGAAGGAGCTCATGCCCCTCCGCTATCTCAAAGGCCTGTGGTATTACCTCCAGTTCCTACGGAACCGACTCCTAAACCCCGACCACCTTTCGGATAACGTCCTGATTGACCGTTTAATCGACACTTATATATACCTCCTTCGCGATATTAACCCTCAAAACATATAATTATGGTAATTCAACGCTGGCAAACAGTGATGCTAATTCTGGCCTCGTGTCTCATGGTGGCCTTCTGCTGCTCCGGCTACGGTGTGCGCGTTGACGAAGCAAATGTTGCCGACTCAGCTCCACTACTGGTACGCGACCTTCCTTGGTATCTTATCGGCAATATAGTCATCGCCACCCTACTCTTCGTCATCATCTTCCTGTTCAAGAACCTCAAGCGCCAGATGGCATGGACGCTCGTATGCGCAGTTCTTATCATCGCCTCCGGGGCAATCTGCGCCTGGCTCATGTTCTGTGGCTTCGATGGTGCAACCGTGCAGTGGAACGGCGGCATCTTCCTCCTCCTCGGAGCACTCATCTGCACCCTGATGGCCTACAACTTCATGCGCAAGGACCACAAACTCCTGACCTCCTACGACCGTCTGCGCTGACCCACACAAAAATCGCACCCCGTCATCTTCACTTTTGGCGAAGCAAACCTAACAAATAAGGACTGAATCTTCCGCAATCATCGACTTTTGTCGCTTGATTTGCAAGAATCAGTCCTTATTTTTTGAATTATTGCAAATTTTCGATGGTACTCAATTTCTCTACTTGAATTGTATCCGGGGGTTTATCTTTCGTATGGTCTGAGTGAATGCCACTTCATCACGCGGAGAAATTTCAAGTGGCATCGAACTCTTGAGGATGGATTTGTCGGAGAATGTAATAGCAAGGCGGTCGAACGATAGCGCTGCAGCTGATAAGAAGCTGTGAGTGAGCCTTATGCTTGAAATCTTGTGTATGGGGAACCACGTCCAGCGGTAAAAATTCCTTACTCCCAAGCGGTTACCTCTGATTTTATACTTAACCCCCGTAAAAACAAAGAGTTCCACTGCCAAAGTAATCAGAGCCAAAATCGCACCGCCTCCCCAATCGCCTTCCAACATCGGACCCACAAAACAAGTGGCAACTGAAAAGACTATGACAGCAGGAATCCACCAGCCAACTTTCGAGCTGAATACAATGTCCATCCGGTCGGCATTTTGTAAATACTCTTTCTTCGTGAGCCTCGTAAGATGCTCCGTGCGCAAATCGCCTAAAGGAGAACGGACATTCGGCTTTGTATGGTGATATATGAACCCGCACTTCTCCCCTACTCTTTTGGACTTCTCATTGCCCTCATAGTAGCCACACCACAAAGTGTTGAGCCTCAGCTCGTCGAACCCCCGTGCAATCAAAGCATTGACAGCTTCAGGAATCAAACCCTGACCCCAGAGCGGCTTACCGATCCAATAACCAATTTCACCCTCGCGAGGCTTGAGTTCCGAGGCATGAAGGCTCGATGCGAACATGATTGCGCAGCTGCCAACGGCCTCTCCGGTGGCCTTGAGTACAACGGCGTAAGTTTCCGGCGCATTGAAGACGGTCCGTATTATTTCGCGGCTATACTCCGGCGACGTGTGAGGAGCCCAGCCGGCGTGCGGACCAACATCGGGGTCGGAAGCATACTTAAACAACGCCTCCGCATCACACTCCTGCCATGGCCTTAGAATCAACCTTTCAGTCTCGATAATCATAACTCTGCAAAGATAACACTTTCTTTCCAATCGCACACAATTCAATGCCCCGAACCCTACTTTGCTCTTAGATATTACATGGTGTGTGTAGATTCAAATAGGCAATTGCAAATATGGCACGCTTATAGTCCTCTAATCGAATAGGCTTAACCTGGTAAGTTTTATCTATACCATTAAAAATAACGAAATGAGGCTGCATATCCATAATCAGAAACCGTTTGAGATGAGTTTATATTTCATTTAATCCAAGCATTTTAAAGTATGCATAAGTTGCATCGTAAAATTCAGGCAGCCTTGTCGGATCTTCCTGAAACCCTTCCGGGGTCGTCCTTCCATTGCCTTCCGGGACACAGATAACCATACCCTGGCGTGCTCGTGTGAGGAGCACCCTGTATGCATTAAGCATGTATTTCTGAGTTTCCGGATTCTTTTCCGGTATCCATTGCGTTTTGCCGTTGAATTTCCAGAAAGTCCATAAGCCATTGTCATAACGCATATCGGCATCCCAGAGCACACACGCATAGTCTAATTCAAGTCCTTGGACCTGTATTTCTGTAGCTGCTTCTTCGAGATAGTTTGATGATCTGACATCCGTTTTATCTTCCAGAAACCAATGTACGGCATTCTCTTCGCTCTGCGGTAAGACATGAACTGCCAACGGTTTATATCGCGCTGATACTTTTGATATGAGTACACCGGTTTGTTGAGTGCCTCTTGCCTGCTGTCTGAGCCATGTGCGCGCCTTATCCATACTGCGTGTCAGCACGATCGGGTAGCCTTTGATGACTACATTCTGATATAATTCTTTTGTGTCCGGAGTGAACGACAGCAACGAATGCACAAACGCTGATAATCTTTCGGCTCTGAACGACCGAAGACTGACTCCAAGGTGCAGCTTGTCGGAATATTCTACATTTGGATTATGTTTAAGTAACTCATTTACTTTGCCATCTGCATATTCGGGCTCAGTTAATTTGTTGGAAATGAAGACTCGCCAAGATGGGAAAACGTTATTAAGTGCATTAATCCATTCGGCTATTCCGGCTTCTCCGGTATTTATCTCCTGACCTCCGCCTATCAAACATACAATCGTAGCCCAGTCCTCTCTTTGGTCAAGAGACCAAATTAGAAATGCTGCTTCCGACATCGGGAAATTTGCCACTTTGAGCTTATTTCCATAAGTCCCTCCTCGCTTAAGATAATCGGCAATACGTTTATGTGTCCACGCTCTTTGAGCTTCATCGAAGATAGCAACATGTTCAACCTCTCCATATCCGCTCTGCTTAAGCTTAATGGCTTTCTCCGGATCTATTTCGAGTTTACCACCGATTACCGGATTCATGATCTTTGCGAGCATGTTGTCCCTATATCGGTGAATGATTTGGATAAACTTGCTCACTTCTCGGCGTGAGTCAGAGAGCTTTTTATCCTCACCTTTATCTCTTGACTTCTTATAATTATCTCGTGCCAGGGCTTCAGTTAAAACAGCAACAAGAGGACCATTACCGGAAAGATACACTGCCCCATCCTCTTCATTGAAAGTCCCGTCGTCTTGATAAGACTGTTTGACAGCAACATCGAGTCCCACCAATGTTTTACCCGCACCGGGAACCCCCGTAACGAAGCAGATACTTTTTTGGCCGTTTCTTTTTGAGCGGTTAATTATATCGAGTATGTAGTCGATAGTCGCATCGGTAGTTACCTTGTCAGCCTCATGTCGGGTTATTTCCTCTACTGAATGATTCTCATAGAGTGAGCGGGCAGCCTCTATGATGGTCGGTGTGGGAGTATATGGACTGATAATCCAATCCTTAATTGTTCCGGGTATATCAGCATGTGAATGTTCCAACACCTTTCTAATAACATCCTGCAGTCCGTCAATACCGGTAATTAAAGGATTGAAAATAAAGTCGTTATAAACTGAAGGAGTAAATAAATTTGAAGAAGTCTTGTGCTTGGTCGGGATTAAAATCCGAACGATAATGCGGTTGTGACTGTAGCGATGAAAATTTTTCAAGTCAAGTGCATAATCCATTACTTGCTCTACATCATTCTGCAAAACCTCTTTTTTAGCGACTTTGAATTCAAGGCAAAAAACAATACCTCTTAAAAGCAAAACAACATCAATACGCTTGCCGAGTCGTGGAATTTCATATTCAAAGATAACCTCCGCGTCCTCATCCTTCCAAGGTAGAAGAACTTTCTGTAAAAGCATGATTTCGCTCATCCACGCCTCATCAGTGGTAGTCAATACCTGTCCATGAAACGCATCGTGAATACGTCCCAGGATGGAATAAGGATCGGATTCAATAAATGATTTGAAATCCGCCATGTACAAACATCGGTTACTTTTGTTCCGTGACATATAATTACCCTATAAAAGCGAAAAATGCAAAATTAATATGAAAAGTCCACCCCAGCAAGAGCCTTAGCGCGAAAACAGCCGCTCTCTCACCCAGCACATTCGCATTTTATCACGAATTGAGCGATTTTGTACGTATAATGTTGATATATTTAATTTGAAGAATAATATGAAAATTTAATCAAAACCCTCACTTTTTTGACTCTGATGTTATTGCCCATCTCCCAAATCGAAGTCAAAACTTACGAATAGCCGTTTGCAACCTATTGAGTTTTATCGTTTAGTAATATTCAACTACTAAAAAATAAATAACTAATAATCAACTATTTATATGCAGATGCAGTGTAGCAAACTATAATTTTATTATTGCTGTCCGATAAAAAATTTTTGAGTCCCCTAAAATAAGGGCTGGCACCTGTTGCAGGAGTCAGCCCATTTTGGTTATCTTTGTAGTCGCCAAACATAACAAAGAAAACCATGCCCAAAGGTAGTCATTTTAGCGGACAGCCGCTCTATGGTCAGCTAATAAAATTGCTTGACAAGTCAAAAATTCTCGATTTCAGCCGTGAAAACGGAGG
>CAYNHP010000037.1:0-22176 GCA_964397235.1 uncultured Bacteroides sp.
AGCACGACCTTGCCAAGGTCGGGGTCGCGGGTTCGAGTCCCGTTTTTCGCTCAAGGCTTCAAGCTTAATGTCCGGGTGGTGGAATTGGTAGACACGCTACTTTGAGGGGGTAGTGGCCGTTCGGCTGTGTGAGTTCGAATCTCATCTCGGACACTTAAAAATCCGCATCAGTTTTTCTGGTGCGGATTTTTTGTTTACTTCGACTCCCAAATGACTACGATGATGTTTTGGCACTTCGCTATTAGTCTTGATTAATCGTGATTTATCTCGATTTTGATTGAAAGCATGATTTCGCTTTCACGCTTTTCTACTCCTTGCACTTGCCGACGGCTCAGGTAAGGATGCAGAAACGATTTTGATTTTGTGGCAAACAAATTTGGATTTATGATGTTTTTGTAATATCTTTGCAAACAAAATGATATCACAATGGACGCATCTCTTCCCAAAAAACCGACCTTATTCCGCCTGAATATAGAGTTGCTGGAGCGACTAAAAGAAATGGCCCGAAAAGAACACCGAAGCCTCAACAATTTTGTTGAGTGCGTGCTGTTAAACATTGCTTATAACGAACCTAATAAAGAAACAAAAGCCGCCTTTGAAGAAGCCAAGAGTGGTAAACTGAAAGACGTTCCTCCCATTGATACGTCTTCCCCTGAAGCTATGTTTAAATCTATGGGATTATGAAAATTCTTAAACCTACCACTCAATATAAGAAGGATTTAAAAAGAATTCAAAATAATCCATCCAAAATCAACGCATTATTAAACATTCTGCGACTTTTAGAGCATGAACTTGAAATTCCGGCTGAATACCGACCACATACTCTTTCCGGCGATTACCGCGATTGTATGGAATGCCATATTCAAGGTGATTTACTTCTTATTTGGATTGATAGTGAATCCAATGAAATAAATCTTCTTCGCCTTGGGTCACATTCAGAACTATTCGGAAAAGGAGCAAAGAGGTGAAGAACCTCCATAGCTATTGATAATTTAAATATAAAGAAGAGCCATAGGATTTATTAGGAACAATCACGTACTTTCTCGTTAAATCACTCAGCCTTAATCCTTGCATTTACCGACGGCGGGGGCGGTGAGGGTGATGCGGACAATGGTGGTGCGGGCAAGGCTGCGGGATATGGCGGCATCGAAGCGGTCCATATACCGGGGCAGGAACCGTTCGCAAATAAGTCGCAGCGCCTCGATTTTCTCGGTGTCGTCCGTCACAAATTCAGCCAATCCCGTCGCAATGGCCGATTTATAATGCTCAGTGAAATTTTGCTTCTCCTCTTCGAATACCGGTGCACAACGGCTTACTGCCGAAAGACTGACGTGCGGGTGAGCTTTGAGGCAGTCGATTTTCTCGCCCTCGTCGGCACAATGGAAGTAGAATGTTCGTTCGTCGCGACGAACCACCGACAGTGGTAGTCCATAGGGTGTGCCGTCGGGCCGCGTCATACTTACAGTAACAAACGGAGCACGGTCAAACACGTCGAGTGCCCAGGCCTCATCGCGCTCCCGATTGGATTTACGCATGGCTCTCATCTGCTTTCCGGTATTTCCGTTCAAATAAATCCATATGCTCTTCGCCCCAATGCAACATTGAGTCAATGATGGGCAGGAGGCTCGCTCCAAGTGGGGTTATGCGGTAAGTCGAACGAGGCGGGAGCTCGGGATAGATGGTTTTCTCCACTAAGCCGTCGTCCCACAACTCCTTGAGCTGTATATCCAACACACGGGGAGTTGCTTCGGGCAGACGTTTGTGCAATGCGCTGGGCCGCAGCTCCTCACCGGAACGCAGCTCGTCCAGCAAGCATGATTTCCACTTGGATTCTATCAGGCTCATAGTCAGGCGCAAGGGACAATCGAGGTCAACAGGTATTTTTCTTTCGTAGGCCATAGTTGTGTTTTGTGCAAAGGTAACAAAAGTTGACCGATTTCCGGCATACCGAAAAAATTTTCTATACCTGAAAAATTTTTCGGTACTTGTATTTTCAGCAATATCACAATAATTTTGCAGCAAATAATCCAATAATTCAAAATATCATGCGCGACAAAATCCAAGAATACGAAGCTGTGGCCGCCGCAGCGTCCAATTTCGTAAGAAGCGTGGCTGAAGGCGACAGCCGCTATGCCAAAACTCTGTTCACCGATGATGCCGTTCTTTTCGGCATCCTCGACGGTTCGCTCGAACACGGTTCCATCCAACAATTTTATGCCAACGTCGACAGCGTCGGGGGCGACCCCGGTTTCAAGGCCCGTATCGACGTTTTAGCCGTGGAAGAAACTGTGGCCGTGGTCCGCGTCCTTGAAGAGAATTGGGGTGGGCGCATCGACTTCACCGACTTCCTCCTCCTGCTCAAACTCGACGGGCAGTGGAAGTGTGTGGCCAAAGCCTACAACCAGAACTCGAATACTATCGCGAAATAAGCCCGGTTCAACCTTTAGGCGCGCGAAGTGTTATATTGAAAAGTCCTTATTTAATGAAAGTACTGGTAATCAACGGAAGCCCACACCTCCACGGATGCACCGACCGTGGCCTGCAGGAAGTGGAAAAGACCCTCGAAGCAAAGGGCATCGAAATCGAACGCGTAAACATAGGCACCAAGGACATCCGCGGTTGCATAGGATGCAATTTCTGCCGCGAACATGGACGCTGTGTATTCAACGACGCCGTTAACGAAACTGCGCCCAAACTGGCCGAAGCCGACGCAATGATAGTCGGAACTCCGGTGTATTATGCCGGCGCCAACGGCCAGGTGCTGTCGTTCCTCGACCGCCTTTTCTACAGCACTGCCGGCGTCATCGATAAGACCATGAAAGTTGGAGCCGCTGTGGTATCCTCCCGTAGGGCCGGCTCTACCTCGGCTTTCGATGAAATCAATAAGTATTTTACTATCAGCGCCATGCCTGTGGTTTCAAGTACATACTGGAACGAAGTCCACGGTTTCACCGCCGAGGATGTCGAGGCTGACCTCGAAGGCTTGCAGACCATGCGCAACCTGGCTACTAACCTCGCTTTCATGCTGCGTGGCATCGAGCTGGCCAAGAAAGAGGCCGGCGTACCCGCCCAGGAACGAGCCTACTTCACCAGTTTCCACACCGAAGGCTAAATAATACAACACTAAGAGCGGAGTTGCCCTGCGGGCGGCTCCGCTTTTGTGTTTTTACAAAAATATTTTCAAAAATGTTTGGTGAATTAAAAATTTGTCCTTAACTTTGCACTCGCAAACGGCGGGATAGCTCAGTTGGTTAGAGCGTCGGATTCATAACCCGGAGGTCACGAGTTCAATTCTCGTTCCCGCCACTTCAGTAAACCAATCATCATTATAGCCGCCTCTTCGGAAGCGGCTCTTTTTTGTATATGGCAAAACACCAGTGCAACATGACCGTGCGCGGCATCAACATCCTTCGAGGTGGGCTCATCCACATGATTCTCGAAGGCAATCTCTTTGCCGCCGGCCGTCCCGTTCCGGGCCAATTCGTCGAAGTAGCAGTTGACAAAGCCAAGGTCCTACTCAACCGCCCTTTTTCTATTTATAACGCCACCGAAACATCGCTTGAGCTCCTCGTGAAACCGCTCGGACGCGGTTCCGAAGCTCTCGGCACATATGAGCCAGGCGACGAAGTCCGCGTCATCGGCGCCCTCGGTAACGGCTTTCCCACCGAGGTTGCAGGAAAACGCATACTCATGGTCGGAGGTGGCATCGGCATCGCTCCAATGCGCTACTATGCCCTCGAGGCTATCAAGCAAGGTGCTGAGGTTGAATTTCTTTTCGGGAACCAGACCGACCCGGACGACGCGCTGGTCGACACCCTCGCCGCCATATGCACCACCCACCTCTGCACCGACGACGGCTCGCGTGGCCACCACGGCTTTGTGTCAACTCATCCCGCAATCACCGAGCAGACATGGGACATGGTAGCTGTCTGCGGCCCCACACCTATGATGAAAGCAGTAGCCGGGATAGCGCGCCGGCGTGCCCTCCCCTGCTTCGTATCGCTCGAGAACACTATGGCGTGCGGCCTGGGCGCATGTCTTTGCTGCGTTGAACCAACCACAACAGGCAACCGCTGCGTATGCACCGACGGGCCTGTGTTTAATATCGACGAACTCACATGGTAGACCTTTCAGTAAAAGTAGGCGACCTCAGCCTCAAAAACCCCGTCCTCACCGCCTCCGGGACTTTCGGATTCGGCACCGAGTATGCCGACTTTATCGACCTTGAACGTTTGGGTGGTTTTATTGTAAAAGGTACCACCGCTGAGCCCCGCGAGGGTAATCCCTACCCGCGCATGGCCGAAACCCCCGCGGGCATGCTCAATGCCGTAGGGCTCCAGAACAAGGGTGTGGACTACTTCGCCGAGAAAATATATCCCACCATCGCCGGCCTCAACACCGAGAAGATTGTCAATGTATCCGGCTCCACTATCGAGGCATATGTAGCTGTGGCCGAGTGCCTTGCGGGCCTCGAGGAGATACACGCCATCGAACTCAACATCTCCTGTCCCAACGTTAAACAAGGGGGCATGGCCTTCGGAACCTCCTGCGAAGGGGCCGCAAAAGTGGTCAAAGCTGTGCGCGATGCATGGAAAGGTCATCTGATGGTAAAACTGTCGCCCAACGTAACTTCCATTTCCGACATCGCCAAGGCCGTCGAAGCTGAGGGCGCCGACTCGGTGAGCCTCATCAACACGCTGCTGGGTATGGCAGTGGACGTAGAACGCCGTCGACCGGTGCTGTCGACCGTCACCGGCGGCCTCTCCGGCCCGGCGGTCAAACCCGTGGCCGTACGCATGGTCTGGCAAGTGGCCAAGGCTGTGAAGATACCCGTGGTAGGTCTCGGAGGTATTGTGACTGCCGCTGATGCTCTGGAATTCATCATGGCCGGTGCCACGGCCGTCCAAATAGGTACAGCCAACTTCATCGACCCCACGGCAACCATCAAAGTCATCGACGGACTCGAAGACTATTGCCGCCGTCACAACGTCGCCTCAATCAACGAGTTGCGCGGAATAATATAATCAGGCATATAAGTAATAATCGAGATTAATCATGATTAACCGTGATTAATCTCGATTTTTTTGTTTTTCATCCAAAGAGTTCGCGGAAGGCATCGGCAACTTTGGCCACTTCATGGACACGGATGGCGAGCTTGGAGTGGTCGAAGCCTTTGAGTGTACCGGAGGGAATGAGGATGTCGGTCATGCCCAGTTTTTCAGCTTCGAGGATGCGCTGGTCGATGCGCGTAACGGGTCGGATTTCGCCCGACAAGCCCACCTCCCCGGCCATGCACCAACCCTTGGAAATAGGCATATCCACGTTGCTTGAGAGTATGGCGGCAATTACGGCGAGGTCCAGCGCGGGGTCGTTCACACGCAGGCCGCCCGCAATGTTGAGAAACACATCCTTGGAGCCGAGTTTGAAACCCACCCGCTTTTCCAGCACGGCCAGGAGCATGTTCATTCGCTTGGCATCGAACCCGGTGACAGATCGCTGGGGAGTACCATAGGCCGCTGTACTCACAAGTGCCTGACATTCAATGAGTATCGGCCGGATTCCTTCGAGCGTCACGCCGATTGCCACGCCCGAGAGTTCTTCGTCGCGAGTGCTCATGAGCATTTCCGAGGGATTTGCCACTTCGCGCAGCCCCCGCTGAACCATCTCATAGATTCCAAGTTCGGATGTGCTTCCGAAACGGTTTTTAATGGCTCGCAGCAGTCGGTACATGTACTGGCGGTCGCCTTCGAACTGCAGCACGGCGTCGACTATGTGCTCCAGCACTTTCGGCCCCGCAAGGGTTCCCTCCTTGTTTATATGACCAATCAGCAACACCGGCACTCCACTTTCCTTGGCATATTTAAGCAACGACGCAGCGCACTCGCGCACCTGGCTCACACTTCCTGCAGACGACTCGAGGGTATCGGTGGCAATGGTCTGAATGGAGTCAACAACCAGAATTTCAGGCTCGATGTCGCGGATGTGGTCAAAGATATTTTCCAGCGAGGTTTCGCAAACGATGAAGCAATTATCACTTCCGCGGCCTATGCGGTCAGCTCGGAGTTTGAGCTGAGTGGCGCTTTCCTCACCGCTCACATAGAGAATGCGGCGGCTTCGTATGCTTAACAGATTCTGCAGAAGCAAGGTCGACTTTCCGATTCCGGGCTCGCCACCCAACAGCACTATCGAGCCCTTCACCAGGCCACCACCGAGCACACGGTTGAGCTCCTCCGACGGCATTTTGATGCGGGGCTCGTCGACGGCCACAATCTCATTGACGGCCTTCGGCTTCTGCTTGGTTGCGCGATGTGTGGCCGGGGAGCCTTTGGCGCTCGCCTGGACCTTCTCCTCTACCATAGTGTTCCACTCTCCGCACGCGGGGCATTTACCAACCCACTTGGGCGAGTCGGCTCCACAGTTGGTGCAGAACCACATCGTTTTTTCTGCTTTCTTTGCCATTATTGTTCTATAATCTTCGTATATTCAACTACTGAACGAGTCGTTAATTAGGACGCACCGAACGTGCGTCCCTACATATCACTTGTTCTTGAAAAACCGCGAGCGGAATTCACTCAGAGTTATCGCTGTGGCTGTGGCAACGTTGAGGCTCTCTGAAGTAGGTACGTCCGGCGGGAATGAAGGAATGAAGAGGCGCTTGGATACACATTCGGCCACAGCGTCGCTCACTCCGTGACCTTCGTTTCCCATCACCACTACCCCGTGAGGCGTAAGTGCCTGGCGGTAAATGTTTTCGCCGTTGAGGAATGTGCCATACACCGGCGCTTCACATGCCTTCAGCCACGCGGGTAGGTCGGCCGTCACCACATGTACACGCGCCAAAGCGCCCATCGTTGCCTGGACAGTCTTGGGGTTGAAGGCATCCACCGTATCATCCGACGTCACGATGGTTTGTACGCCCATCCAGTCGGCCGTGCGTATAATCGTGCCCAAATTTCCCGGGTCCTGAACGCCGTCAAGCGCCACAACAAGTTCGTTGGCCGGGTTGGGCAGGTGCGTGCACGGCTCCGGAAGACGATAGGCCGCGATGACAGGCGGTGTGTTGGAAAGACGCGTGAGTTCACGCATTTGCGCGGGCGAACAGACATATACAGTCGACTTCGCAAAGCGCGGATATTCAAACTCATACTCTTTCAGCCATTCCTCTGTTGCGAACAGAAACCGACACTCAAACGCCTGCAACAGGTCGAGGACACATTTCGTGCCTTCCGCCACAAACAGGCCGGTTCTCCGGCGACCTTTGACACTGTCAAGGGTCGCGATATCTTTTATCAGGCGCTTGGAAAGCGGAGTGTCAGAAATCATAACCGGCCTCTTTCACCATCTTTTTATCCTCGGCGATGGTCGAACCCAGCGTGGTGAGCAGGTCACCCACAATGGCGCCGTTGATACCGATGCGCATACATTTAAGCTGCGTTTCGCGGCTTAGGCGCTTGCGGCCGCCGGCAAAACGCAGGTCCTTGTCGGGGTGTGCGAGACGGAAAATCGCAATCGTGTCAAGAATTTCCTCGTCGCTTATCAGAGGCGTATTTTCGAGCGGCGTGCCCGGAATCGGTGCCAAGATGTTGATAGGAATGGACACAGGGTCAACCTCGCGCATGAAAATGGCGAATTCCACTCGCTGACGCGCACTCTCGCCCATGCCGATGATGCCGCCGGAGCAAATTTCGAAGCCGATTTCGCGCGCGGCGTTGATGGTAGCCATTTTGTGAGCCTGCGTGTGGGTGCTGCAAAGCTTGGGAAAGTAGGATGGCGCCGTCTCCATATTGCAATGGTAGCGGTGAGCCCCACAATCCCATAGTAGCTGAAGCTCCTCGCGGTTGAGCAGACCAAGGGAGGCGCATGTGGCTATATTTTCCCTGTCGGCTACGGTGCGCAGCAGATCGGTCACCTCGGCGAGGGCGCGGCCCTTCACTGCCCTGCCCGACGCCACGGCCGAGTAACGGCCCACGCCGTTGGTGGCCAGGATGTGGGCAACCTCCAATGCTTCGCCCTCATTGACGAAGTCGTAGGTTTCACAACCGGTGTCGTAATGCGCGCTTTGCGCACACCACTTGCAATTCTCCGAGCATCGGCCCGACCGGGCGTTGACAATGGAGCATGAGTCGAATTTACGCGGACGCCGCGCAAGGGTCACGGCTTCGGCTGCTTCGTAGAGACGTTCGCGCTGTGCCGGGTCTTTTATTTCAGCAAGCCGGTAAAGGATATGTTCAGGCACAACACCGCCCTCGAGCGCAATGGAGCGCGCAAGGGCAATGGCGTTGTCTATACTCGTTTCAGTAATAGTCATAAAGATTGGTTTATTGTGTATTTCAGTTTCAAGGTTACGCTCACAGTGCTGTATGAGGATAACCTCAACGTTCGCGTACGGACGTTGCGTCAATGCTGGTACAGGAAGCGCTTGATGGAGCGTTTGGGGGTCTTTTCGAACTCCTCATTGAAGATTTTGTAGCCGGAAAGCTGGCTGTAGGAGGGCAATTCGGGGTTGAGCTTGGCTATGTTATCTGCCATCACCTTGTCCATATCATCGAACTTAAGACCATCCTTTGCGGCGCCTTCAATATCCGGATAAATGAGTGCGACGAGTTTTCCGTCGCGGTCAACAACCAGCGATTCAGCCACATAAGGCATATTATTGAGTTTCTGCTCAATTTCTTCGGGGTATATATTCTGCCCCGACGGACCGAGAATCATGTTTTTGTCGCGGCCGCGGATGTAGAGGAAGCCGTCGGCGTCGAGCTGGCAGATGTCGCCGGTGTTCATCCAACCGTCTTTCATCACGGCGTCGGTAGCTTCTTCATTTTTATAGTAACCCGACATTACATTGTCGCCTTTAACCCAGAGCACACCCGGGGTGTTGGCGGGGTCGGGCGAATCAATGCGCAGCTGCATGCGGTCGACGCATTGCCCGCAAGATGCCGGGCGCTGGATATCCCAGGGAGCGTAGGCAATCAGCGGCCCGCACTCAGTCATGCCGTAGCCAACCGTGTAGGGGAACTTGATGCGGCGCAGGAAGGTTTCAACGTCCTTATTCAAGCCGGCACCTCCGATGATGAGCTCCTTCATGTTCCCTCCGAAGGCACTTTCGAGTTTCTCTTTAACCTTAGCCAGCACCTTGTCGTCGATGTAGGGCAGATGGAGCATTACTTTCATCATAGGCTTGTCCAGGACTGGGAAGATGCGGGTCTTGACAATTTTTTCTATGATCAGCGGCACGGCCACGATGAGCTTCGGGCGCACCTCGGCGAAAGCTTCGAGGATAACCTTGGGCGACGGGGTGCGGGTGAGGAAGTAGATGTGACAACCCTTCACGAAGGTGTGAATCAGTTCAACCATGAGGCCGTACATATGTGCAAGTGGCAGCATGCAGACCATGCCGTCGCCGGGGTGGAGGAAGGTAAGGTGGTCGATGCAGTACTGAATATTAGACCAAAGGTTGCCATAGGTGAGCATTACACCCTTGGAGAAGCCGGTGGAGCCGGAGGTATAGTTAATCAGCGCCAGCTGGTCCTTTTGGTCGGGGGTGTAGACCACGTCCTCAGGGCGGAACCGCTCGGGATATTTCTCGCCGAAGAGGCGGTTGAGATTCTCACGGGCCTTGGTGAGCTTCTTGTTGCGGGAGAAAAGCAGCGAGTAGTCGTTGACAAGGATGGCGCCCTCGAGTTTGTCCATATTGTCGTGGTCCAGGTTCTCCCAGGTATGGGCGTCCACGAAGAAGAGGCGCGCCTCGGAGTGATTCACCAGATGGTGGATATTGTCGGGTTTGAAGTCATGAAGGATAGGCACAGCCACCGTACCGTAGGTGAGCGACGCCATTACGGCAATGGCCCATTGGGAGGAATTCTTGCCGCAGAAGGCGATTTTGTCACCCTTTTCAAGGCCGGCCTGCTCGAAGAGGAGGTGCAGTTTGGCAATCTTGCGGGCTACGTCCTTGTAGAGGTACGATGCTCCGTGGAAGTCTGTCAGCGCGGGGCGTTCCCAGTTATCTCGCAGTGTTGCCTGCAGATACTCAATCAATGTGTCGTAATTCTTCATATTGTCAATAGTCGAAACATAATGCGAAAATAGTAATTTTTCGCCATATAACCATAAACCGGCGCAAATTTATGCGCATATATAAGAATAACAACACAACGGGCAAAAAGTTAGCAAGTGCCTGACAAATCAAGCCCTCCAACCTTTAGGCTGATTATCAAAGGATTCGGCGGGACGGCGCGAGCGATTGAAGGAATGTGGTGAGGCACACTGCAAAGGTTGCACCTCCGGCTATGGTCCATGCTATCACCGTTGAATATTCGGCAGTATATTTCAAAGTATCAAAAAAGCTCACAAATGTGGGTACAAGGAGCGTCATCAGCACCCCGCACAAGAACCCTGCTGCGGCGGCGAACACACCTGCACGCCTATATGCTCGGAGATTTTTCTGCGACGCCTGCCTAAGAAACTCCACGCCGTCCATGCGTCGCTCAAGTTGCTGAAGAAAATCAGCCTCTGACGAAAGCTTCGGTTTGAAATCGCCAAACAGTTTCTGTATGTCTTTATCTTCTTGAGTCATAATCGTTTAGGAGAGAATTGTTTTGAGATGTGTACGTCCGCGCGAAAGCAGTTGGCGGACATTGCCCTCGGAGGTGTCGAGTGCGGTGGCGATTTCTGCCGTAGGATACTCCTCGAGGTAGTACATCACCACGGCTGTACGCTCCTTCTCGGTGAGTTTAGCCAAAGCAGCGTAGAGAGCCTGATAACGGAAAGCCACGTCGGCAGCGTCGCCGGAGGTCAGTCCCACCGCAACTTCCACCGGCTCCGAAGGCTTGCGGGTCCGGCAGTGGGAAATGAAGCAGTTGTATGCAATACGCCGAATCCATGCATTGAAATTACCAACTTCACCCGTGCTGTCAATTACCGTATATGCCCTCAGATAGGCCTCCTGGGCCAGGTCGTCGGCCAGTGCTCCATCGCCGCAGCAAAGAGCCGTCAGGAACCGGCGGAGGCCGGCCTGACTGCCCTTAACTTGCTCTATGAAGCTCTCGCGGGTCATTCTTCGCGGTTTTTGTTGTAGGATATGAAGTAGATGACCAGGAAAGGAATACCCACGGCAAGCAGTACGCCACCCATCATTATCATGGAATACATATCCTCTTCGAAGCCGGGTTTACCTCCGAAAAGGAGCGCACTGACGATGAGCACCAGACCGATGAGGCTGCATATGAGGCCGTATAGGAGTCGGCGCTGAGCGACTTGCTCCGGGGTGCGGGAGGGACGTCCGAGTGCGTTCACCAGTTGGTCCACGTCCACATTGGGATTCACCTTCAGCGCTTCCATCAGCACGGCGCTGCGTTTGTTCTGAGCGTTGATTTTGGTTCTCATCGTCAGCCATACGATGACGATGGGGAGAATTACACAAATGGATAAGGGAATGATTCCTCCGATAATTTCTTCTACCATAATTATTGTTCTTATACGTTTTACTTACATTTTGAGGACGTCTTCGATTATAAGACGCAAGTCATGGCCGAAGTGTGACACGCTCACACAAAAATTTCGCGTATAATCGCGTCTGAAATCAGAAAGTGTTCTTCCGGGATGGCCACGCGGTCGCCGCGGCGAACCATCAATCCTTCCGATAAGTACTTGTCTACCACTGCTCTACTCTCCCCCGGCACATCTTCAACCGCCAGCCCGCGCGACGTCCGCAGGGCCGTGAAAATCCTGTCGTTTATTCGGTCGGTATCGTCCTCGGCGTCAACTATGGCCGCATTTTCAGGGTCGCTTAAAAATGCACGCAGGTCGGACGGAGCAAAACGGCGGACTCCGGCCGAGTCGAGACTATGCGCCCCGGGACCTAAGCCGAGGTAAGGCGTGCCGTCCCAGTAAGCCGAATTGTGGCGTGAACAGTGACCCGGCGTCGCGAAATTTGAAATTTCGTAATGTTCAAAGCCGTATTCTCCCGCAATATTGCAGAGACGCGTGTACATAGCTTCAATCAACTCTTCATCAGCCTCTTGAATGAGTCCTTTGCGTAGACGCATCGTGAGCAATGTTCCCTCTTCGTACATCAGGTTGTAGGCCGAAAGGTGAGTGATTCCTGCATCCAACAACTTCCTGAGAGAGTATTCCCAAGATTCCAACGTTTGTCCGGGTAACCCGTAAATCAGGTCGCAGCTGATGTTCGAAATGCCGTGGCGTTTCAGAAGGGCTATTGCCTCAAGAGCCTCCCGTGCGCTATGGCGGCGGTTCACGGCCTTAAGTTCCTCATCCACCAGCGACTGCACCCCCATGCTCACGCGGTTCACGCCCGCACGCTTCCATGCTTCGACTTTTGCCTCTGTCACATCCTCCGGGTTGACCTCGATGGTAAACTCCTCAACCTCAGGCACGTTCAGCACCCGAGCCAAGCTTGCAAACTCATTCTCACTGAGCACTGAAGGCGTCCCGCCTCCGAAGTAGAGCGTTCTCACCGGTTCCTCGGCAAGTTCACTTTTGCGTCGGGCATATTCACGCACCACAGCCTCCACATACTCTCCGCTCCGCCGACGGTCTGCCAGGGAGTAAAAGTCGCAGTAGGCACACTTTGCGTGGCAAAAAGGCACATGAACATATATTCCCGCCATATCTGCTCAAACGGTGAAACCCACCTTTAAACCATAAACTTTAAGCTCAAATTCAATATTGATGCTCTTTCGGGTAACGCCCGCACAGGCTCTTGAAACCACAGTATCTGCAATTTTTGTCGTTTTCGGTTTGTTTCAAAGGCACCTCAGGATTGAAAATCTCCGCCACCAATTTTTCGAGTCGCTCGGAAAACTCGGCTTGTACCTGTGCGTAATCCGTAACTTCGTTTTTACTAATGGTGATGAGGTTCCAGGCCTTGTCGGTTGCAAACTTTTGCGTAGCCGAGATAACCGGCACCACAGCACTGAACTCGCCAAGGTCCTTGGCATGCTCCTTATTGTCCAACAGGGCCTGCGAATAGAGGAAGAGCTGGAAAATGGCGTGCAGGGTGTGCTCGTCGGAAAAGATTTTATCAATACTGGTAGCCGTCAGGGCATCGCTACCGGTCTTGAAGTCGACCAATCGCAGGCGACCGTCGGACAGGCGGTCGATTCGGTCGACCGACATCTTGAAGCGAATCGTATGCTCTCCTATTTTCCAGTCCACAACCCTGCTTGGCGTATCGAAGTTCCATTCGCTGGCCAGATATTGGAATTGATCCTTACCTATAGTCTCTATTTCAATGTCAAGGAGATTTTTTACATTCACCTCGACATAATGCACAATCAAGGTACCTTCGGCGGTGAGCTCTGTGTCGGGGTCCATATCGTCGAGGGTCAGGCTACGGTCGTATGTGTCCGAAAGCAGTACGCCTTGCACGGCCAACCGGTGCAGAAGTTCCTCGTCAGCCTTGAAGCCGCGAAGCACCTCTGCGTTGATTATCCCTCCTGGTGCCTCGCTGAAAAGGCGCTGCACCACATTGTGGAAAATCGTGCCGAAGTCGGCAACCGTTTTATAGTCCACCAATTCCTCCGGCTCTCGGAAGCCGAGGGCATATTGAAGATAGAACGAAAGCTGGCATTTGAGATATGTTTTCAGAGCCGAAGCTGAGAAGGCAGGACGTTTTCCTGGCCCGGCCAACATTCGCCTCAGATTGCCCATGACAGTGGCGTCTTTGGCCAGTGAAAAGTTCTCGAACGTGTGGGTGGCCGTGGGGTATGACAATGAGTCGGCCTTGAAATTGAGCTCCGGCAAAAGATAACGGACCTGCGTCACATAGCGGGACACCTCTCCGCCGCCAAGACCGTCGGGACGTGCGTCATAGAGAACCGTCACACGCTTCGACCGCACAATCATGCGGTAAAAACAATAGGCGTAAGTCATCTCCACGCTGTCGAAGTCAGGCAGCCCGTATCCCCGCCGCAAAGCATTGGGCAACATTGAGTTACTGTATTGCCGCTTTGGATAGATACGCTCGTTCATCGAGAGAATGATTACGTTGTCGAAGTCAATAGCCCTCGTTTCCAGAACACCAAGCAACTGCATGCCTTCCAGCGGCTGTCCGGAAGCGATTATACCACGCTGGGCAAACACGCGCTCAAAAAGCTGCAGGAAGGTGTGCTCGCGCATGCTTATGGCGTAGCGGTCGAGCAGTTTGAGCAGGCGCTCCACGGTGGTACGGAAGTAGCGGATCATCTTTTTCTCGTACCCCTGCTCCTGCGCGGTACGGTCGGAAGCAGGCGCCGGCGCAGGCTTCACGGAGTCCAGGCCGTCCTCAACCCAGTCGAACAGCGCCATCAGATAGTCGGCCACAGCCTGTGCACTACCCATATCCTTGACCGGGCGGAAAAGCGGGGCCATGCTCGGAAAAGTCTCCACCAGCATCCTGGCCGACACGTTGTAAAGTTTCTCCTGCGTTACCTTTCGGTTGATTTCGTCGGACGCTTCGCGGTTGAACAGGCGCACGTCCGGGTGCATGATCACGTTCTGCAGGTCCTCGTAGTAATAATTGATGTCGCCGTGGTATTTACGCGCGCGCAGCTGCATTGAAATCAGCGTGCTGAAAAACGTCGCGAAATTGGTGACCCTGTAGGGAATGCCCATGGCTATGTTCACCGGGTCGATGTCCTCCGGGATGGCATAGAGCATCGGCACCAGCAGGTCGGGGTCGGGCAAAATCACGGCAGTTCGCAGCGGATTCACCCCCTCAGCGTCTTTGGTGGCTATAAAGTGGGCTTTGGCCCATTCGGTCAGCACATTATGCGCCACCTTGGTTTGACCGATGTTCGACGGCACGGCGTGCACATCCACTGTGGCAAAATGCTCGGGGACGGGCAGGTCGAAATCGTCCGGAGCGGGAAATTCTTCCACCAAGCCCCGGAGGATGTTCATCGGCCGGGGTTGTGTACCGGTAAGGCTGTGGGCAAAAAGGTCGAGTACGGCGGCGTCCCAGAAGAAAAGCGCCGCACCGGCGGCTTTGAGACGTGCCATCACCAATGCTTGAGCCTTGGTGAGCTCGTTGTGACCCACGAACACGAAGATTTTGTCCTGCTGCAAAGCTTCAACGGATGCATGCCGCAGACGTTCGAGAGTTTCGCGCTCGAGGCGCCCCTTGGACACAAGCCCGTTGGCGGCCATCATCGCATTGAACTCCTTATATATATAGGAGAGGATTTCCCAGAGGGCATAGAATTTTTGGGCCATCTCTCCTTTGAACTCGCCGCTCTCCTTTTTTATATGCTTCCAAAAGTCGGTGTTTCCCGAGGGTAACAAGCCCTCTCCCCAAATCCGGCGGATTACCTCGCGCTGTTCGTCGTCGAGATAGTCGGCCTGGATTTCCTTCACGTCCTTGAGATTCTTGAACAAGGCCTCGGCGTCGACCATAGCGCTGTCAAGCTCGTTGAAGTCGCTCAGGATCATGTTGCCCCAGAAAATGAACGAGTCAAACTCGGGCACTGCCTGGTCGGGGTTGAGCTCGCGCAGCACATTGACGTAGGCGTTGTAGAGGATGCACAGCTGCTCGTCGTCGCCGGCCACAACCTTGTCGGAGAAACCGGTCATGAAGTTGGCCATGGTTGCGAAATGCGGGAGCATGATGGGTCCGTCGGCGCCGTCGCAGTAAGCACGCTTGAGGAATAACGAGGTGCGCTTGTTAGGGGTGACGAAAACCACGCGGTCGGGCTCGTCGGCAAAACGCTCACGTATATATGTCGCCACTGCGGGCAGAAAGTCGGTGGATGTTGACATCGGCTATTTTCTACGTATGAGCATAATGACTCTCAGGGCGAGGTCGAACAGCACAATGCGGGCGTTGCCGTTGGCGGCTATGTCGCGGCGTGTGCGGTCGAAAATCTCTATGAGGTCAACTACATTTTTTTCGTTTATGAACGGGAAGAAACGTGCCACAAAAGCGCGCTCCTCCTTGGTCAGGGTGAGGATGGAGTCCATGGCCAGATGCATGAGGAAACTCTCGCGCACCAACCGGCAGCAGTAGTCCACGAATCTCATTTCGCCTTCGCGCCCCAGGTCGGCCACGTCCTTGGTCCATTCGCGCAGCCCTTTCACCTGGCGGGCATAGGCTTTGCGCATAAGGTCGGCAAAGAGGCTCAGGAACCGACGCCGCTCCTCATCCAGACCGGCAAGATTCAGGGCGCGCACCACATTCCCCTCGGAAATACGCGCGGATTCGTCGGCGGCTTCATCGTCGATGCCCATACCGCGCAGGATGCCCGCGACCTGTTCGTCGTCGTAGGCCTTGACCAGCACTCGCTGCGTTCGTGAGTAGATGGTGGGGAGAATCTGGCGGGAGTTGTTGCTCACCATTATGAAGCGTGTGTCCGCAAAGGGTTCTTCGACCAGTTTGAGCAGATGGTTGGCAGTGTCCTCGTTCATGCGCTCGGGCAACCACATGAGTACGAGCTTATACTTATCGGAGCGCGACTTGAACGCCAGTCGGCGGATGAGTTCCCGACCCTCCTCCACGAACATGTGTGGCTGGGCCTTCTCGTTGTCCATACACATCACCCAATGCTCGAAGCCCATGTAGGGGTTGGTTTCGAGGAACTTACGGAAATCCTCGAACCAATCGTCGGACACGGTCGGCTTGCTGTTGCGCTTCACCACGGGGAAGGAGTAGATGGTTTCCAGCGAGTTGAAGGTCTGATGGCGCCGGCAGGAGGGACATTGCCCGCAACTGTCGCCCTCGGGCGTACGGTTCTCGCAGTGGACATACTGCGCAAAGGCCCGCGCAAGGGCAAACTTACCCGTGCCCTCGGGACCCTCGATCAGCAGCGCATTGGGAATACGGTCCTCGTCGGCCATACGCCGCAGGCGCTCCTTGGCCTCCTCATGGCCGGGAATATCTGCGAACCTCATTTGCTGCGCTCCTGAATTGTTCCATGTTCGGCAACATATTCGCGCACCTCCTGGAAGAGGCGGGTGGCGAACACGAAGTCGTTGAGGGCCTCATTGGCTGTGTTGTAAATCTTGCTCATGTCGCCTACCCACTCGCGGTGGCCCTTGTTGATGAAGATGATGTTCTCGCCGATGCCGAGCACGGAGTTCATGTCGTGGGTGTTGATCACGGTGGTGATGCCGTACTCGTGGGTGATGTCGCTCAGGAGTTCGTCGATGAGTATCGAGGTTTTGGGGTCGAGGCCCGAGTTGGGCTCGTCGCAGAAGAGGTACTTGGGATTCAGGGCGATGGCGCGGGCAATGGCCACACGCTTCTGCATACCGCCCGATATCTCCGAGGGGTACTTCTTCTCGGCCCCGCGCAGGTTCACGCGTTCGAGGCAGAACATGGCGCGGTCCAGCTGCTCGCTGCGGCTCATGGTGGTGAACATTTCCAGCGGGAAAAGTACGTTGCCAAGCACGGTCTCGGAATCGAACAGCGCCGAGCCCTGGAAGAGCATTCCTATCTCCTTGCGCAGGTGCTTGACCTCGTTCTTGTCCATGGTCAGCAGGTTGCGGCCGTCGAAGAGGATTTCGCCTTGGTCGGGAGTCAGAAGGCCCACGAGCGACTTCATGAGCACCGTCTTGCCCGAACCGCTCTGGCCGATGATGAGGTTGGTTTTGCCGGTGTAAAAAGTGGCGTCGACGTTGTGAAGCACCGTGCGCCCGTCGAACGATTTTACGAGATTCTTTACTTCAATCATTGGAGGAGCAGTTTGGTGAGGATAACGTCGAAAAGGAGGATGAATATGCTGGAGGAAACCACGCCGTCGGTGCTGGCCTTACCCACCTGGAGCGCGCCGCCTTTGACGTAGTAGCCGAAGAACGAGGCGCAGGAGGCGATGATGAACGCGAACACAAGCGACTTGATGATGGAGTACCACACATACCACTCGCTGAAGAAGGCCTGCAGCCCGTAGACGTACTTCGTGACGGTGATCAGGTCGGTGAAAACGGCCACCAGATAGCCGCCCACAATGGATGTGCCCATACACAGAATCGAAAGCACGGGCATGAATGCTACAAAAGCAACTATTTTGGGCAGCACGAGGTAGTTGGCGGAGTTGATGCCCATGATTTCGAGGGCGTCAATCTGCTCGGTGACGCGCATGGTGCCGATTTCCGACGCAATGTTCGATCCCACCTTGCCCGCCAGGATGAGGCAGAGGATGGAGTTTGAGAACTCCAGCAGCACGATGTCGCGCGTGGCCAGACCCACGGAGTAGGCGGGAATCAGCGGCGAAGCGATGTTGAGCTGCATCTGAATGGCTATCACGGCGCCGATGAATATTGAAATAATCAGCACCAGCGGTATTGAATCGATGCCCAGTTTCATCACCTCGGCAAGCGTGCGCCGCCCGAAAACTTTTATCTTGTCGGGAATGCTCATCACCCTGCCTAAAAACATGCAGTAGCGCCCGAAAGTGGCTATTGAATTAGCTATTATCATAAGGTTGGTATTTTAAATGTTATGCCATATCTACTCACTTTCCGCTTGTGGAAGAGGAGTTTTTGGAGTGGCGGCGGGGACGCCAGCGGCGTTTATGTTTCTTCTTGGCCGGCTTATTCTCGGCATTGGCCTCCGGGGCGGCTTTAGCTTTACCTCGACCACGCCCGCGGTTCTTCTGCGGCTCGGGGGCCTGGGGATGTGTGCGGTTGTACTCCCGGACGCGGGCACGCACGGCAGCCACTTGTCCGGCCAGTTCCGGCGCCTCGACTTGATTCAGTATATCTATAAAGCGAAGCAGTTTTTCCAGGCGCTCGGGCGTCAGGGCGGAGTTGATCAGGCCGTGAATCTGGCGGTCGCGCAGGCCGGAGGCGTCGGCTCCTGCACGCCGCAGGCGGTTTTGGTTGGCGATGAGGTATCCGATTTCGTTGGTGACGGTGCGGTCAACCTTCATTACCTTCACAATGTCCTTTGCCATTTTGGACGATACGTGCGATATGCCCACCCCGAGGCGCTCAAGCTCCTCCTGCGGGTCGGGCATCGCGCTCAGGCCGATACGGTGCATCAGTATGGCCAGCATTATTTCTGCATCGGGCTGATTCTGAGCCTCATAGATGGCGGTCATGCGGCGGATTTTCTCCCAGTCGGCGGGATCAAGCTCGAGCTGGCGCTCCAGGGCCGGCAGGGCATAGCGGAATATGCCCAGGTCGCGGAAGGAGTCGATGGTTTCGAGGGCCTTGGGTTCAGATAGCGCCTTGAAGAACTCCCCTCCCAAGCGGGGGCCCGACACATCGGCCAAACCGCCGACATAGGGGCGCATGGCCTCGTAGATGTTCTGCTTCAGCGGCCAGCCCATGCGGGAGTGGAACCTGAGCACGCGCAGCATGCGCACGGGGTCATCCTCAAAGGTCGCCGCGGGCTCCAGGGGCGTATTGAGGGCCTTAGCGTCGAGGTCGGGCACGCCGGTGCCGAGCGGATCCAGCAGCTCATCGCGTGAAATGTCGAAGTAGAGCGAGTTGATGGTCAGGTCGCGCCGCCGCGCATCCTCGAGGATGGAGCCGAACACGGTTTCGGGGCAGTCGGCATTCCCGGCGTCATAGCGGCCCTTGCGGGTCTGGACGGCCTCGATTTCCACATCGCGGAAGGTCTTGAGACGGAACTTCGATGTGCCGAATTTCACGAAGTTTATCGGCCGGCCGGCCGTAAGACGCTTGCGGTTAAGCCATTCCGCAAAGCGTATGCTTCCCATGGGCAGGTCAATGGCAAGGTCCACATCCTTGATGGGATTGCCCAGATATGAGTCGCGCACACATCCGCCCACAGCAAAAACATGCCCTTCCCATTCGGTCCCGGCTATGATTTTGCGCAGATACGTGATGATTGCACTATATATGTTTGAGTTCATTTGTCAGTTTCTGTTCCGCAAAGGTACAAAAAAAACGCGATTATTCACGCATCATACACATTATTAAACCTTCAGGCCAAAATTCCCTCCCTCCCGCCCAACGCATGGAAGTGGCGAGCTCCCGCCCGCCACAATGGGCCGCTATGTAGTAGGAACGCTCGTTCGGAGCGTCCTAAGGGCAAAAGTATGAAGGTGGCGAGCCCCCCTCCCCAGCCTAAACGTGTTTACACCCCCGCGGCGATGAACATAAATTTGGCAGTTAGGATTTTTTTGCGTAATTTCGTGCCTGATTAACTAATCCAACTCAAGCATGTTGATAATTGGTATAGCCGGTGGCACCGGTTCGGGCAAAACCACCGTCGTCAATAAAATAATCAAGAGCCTCCCCCCGGGCGAAGTGGCCGTCATTCCTCAGGACTCCTACTACAAGGACTCCAGCCACGTGCCGGTGGAGGAACGCTCGAAAATCAACTTCGACGAGCCCGACGCCATCGAGTGGCCCCTGCTGGTGGAGCATCTCAAGGCCCTCAAGGAGGGTAAGACCATCCAGATGCCCACCTACTCCTACCTCACCTGCACCCGCCAGGAGGAAACGGTGCCCGTGGCTCCGGCGGACGTCATTATAGTTGAAGGCATCCTGGTGCTGACCGACCCCGTGCTCCGCGATATGCTCGACGTGAAGGTGTTCGTCGACGCCGACCCCGACGACCGCCTCATCCGCGTCATCGCCCGCGACTGCATCGAGCGCGGACGCACGCCCGAAATCGTCATCAACCGCTACCAGGACGTGCTCAAGCCCATGCACCTGCAGCACATCGAACCCTGCAAGCGCTACGCCGACCTTATCGTGCCTCAGGGCGGGAGCAACACCGTGGCCATCAACCTGCTCACCGACTACATCGCCAGCCGCCTCCGCAAGGGTTGCCCCAGCCGCGGCATCGCCCCTCTTAACCTGGTCTGAAGCATGGAAGAGGGACTGGAAAAGATGGTGCTCCGCACCGACAACCTGGTCAAGAAGTACGGCAAGCGAACCGTGGCCAACCACGTGAGCATCGACGTGACCCAGGGCGAAATCGTCGGACTCCTCGGCCCTAACGGCGCCGGCAAGACCACCACGTTCTATATGACCGTGGGCCTCATCGAGCCCAACGAGGGCCAGATTTTCCTCAACGACCTCAACATCACCAAATTCCCGGTGTATATCCGCGCCCAGCACGGCATCGGCTACCTGGCCCAGGAAGCATCCGTCTTCCGCAAGCTCAGCGTCGAGGACAACATCCGCGCCGTCCTACAGATGACCAGGATGACCCCCGAGGAGCAGACCGAAAAGCTCGAGAGCCTCATCGACGAGTTCCGCCTCCAGAAGGTGCGCAAAAACCTCGGCGACCAGCTCTCCGGCGGCGAACGGCGCAGAACGGAAATTGCCCGCTGCCTGGCCATCAACCCCAAGTTCATCATGCTTGACGAACCCTTCGCAGGCGTTGACCCAATCGCCGTGGAGGATATCCAGACAATCGTTTATAAACTTAAGGAAAAGAACATCGGCATCCTCATAACCGACCATAACGCCCAGGAAACACTCCGCATCACCGACCGCGCATACCTCCTCTTCGAGGGGCGCATCCTCTTCCAGGGCACATCGGAGGAACTGGCCGAGAACCCGATAGTCCGCGAAAAATATCTTGGTCGCGAATTCAAGTTCTATCGCAAAAAATTAGTCTAAACCCACACAATCCATATCACTATGGCAGAAAATGAAACCCCGGAGACCCAAGAAATCAAAGGTCTCAACTTCGTTGAAGAAGAGGTTGCCAACGACCTCAAGGCCGGCAAGAACGGCGGACGTCTGAGCACCCGTTTCCCACCCGAACCCAACGGTTACCTCCATATTGGCCACGCCAAAGCTATCTGCATGGACTTCGGAGTCGCCGAAAAATTCGGTGGCACATGCAACCTCCGCTTCGACGACACAAACCCCGTCAAGGAAGATGTGGAGTATGTGGACTCTATCCGCGAGGACATCCACTGGCTCGGCTTCGACTGGGGCGACCGCGAATACTACGCCTCGGACTATTTTCCCCAGCTTTTCGACCTGGCCGTGCGCATGATTAAGGAAGGCAAGGCTTACGTCGACGACCAGACCAGCGAACAGATTGCCGCCCAGAAGGGCTCCCCCACAGTTCCCGGCACCGAAAGCCCCTACCGCAACCGCAGCGTCGAGGAGAACCTCGACCTGTTCATGCGCATGAACGCCGGCGAGTTCGACGAGGGTGCCCGCGTGCTGCGTGCCAAAATCGACATGGCCTCGGACAACATGCACTTCCGCGACCCCATCATGTACCGCATCATCAAGACGCCCCACCAC
>CAYNHP010000038.1:0-16445 GCA_964397235.1 uncultured Bacteroides sp.
ATTTCGGACATCAATTTGTCCCGATTGGTTATAAATGAGTGTTGACTCATAAAAAACTAAAAACTCCATTAGCAGTTATCTGAGGGCTGGTCGAGCCCGCAACACTTGTTTTGGAGATTCTTTTTATAGGTTTGAGAAATCTCTGCTAAAGGGATGATTTGCAAAGTTAGTAAATATTTATGAGAATATGTCTACGGTAGGCTGAAATTTGGCGCGAAGAAGGGCGGTTGGGTTTGGTGCTGTGGGGAATTTGTTGTAATTTTGTGGCTATGACGCAGAAAGACAGTAATTTTCTTGGCTCGGGCGCTGTGGTGCTCTTTTTGGCGTGCGCGGTGCTCCTTTTGCCTTGGCTTGGCGAGACGCTTTTCAACTCCAAGGGCGAACCGCGTGAGGCCATCGTGGGCATGACCATCCTGGAGCAGGGCAACTGGATTTTGCCCATCAACTACGGCACGGACATCCCCTTCAAGCCGCCTTTCCTGGGCTGGCTCATTGCCGCCTTCGCGTGGCTTTTCAACGGGGGCGTGGTCAACGAGTACATATCGCGCCTGCCGTCGGCTCTGGCGGCCATAGCCATGATTATGTGCGGCTATTACTGGGTGCGCCGTGAGCGCGGCGAGCGCTTCGCCATCCTTTTCGGCATCGTAACCCTCACTGTGTCAGAGATTTTCCGCAGTGCAGTGGCATGCCGGCTGGACATGGTGGTCACGGCGCTGATGGTCGGCGGACTTTACGTCCTTTTCCACCTCTACGAGAACCACCCGCGCCGCAAGGGCCTGTGGGTGCTGGGCGCAATTCTGATTTTCTCCTGTGCGGTGATGACCAAGGGGCCGGTGGGGTCGTTCCTGCCGAGCTTCGCCATGGGCATCTACCTGCTTTTACGCGGCCGTCGTTTCTGGCCCACGCTTGGCGCTATGCTCGGCATCGCCATAGCCGCACTCATCCTGCCGGCATGGTGGTGCGTCGAGGCTTATAAGCAGGGCGGCCAGCCGTTCCTGGACCTTATGTACGAGGAGAATTTCGGCCGGCTGTTCGGCACGATGTCCTACGACAGTCACGTCAAGCCGCTGTACTACAACTTTATGACGCTCGGGGCCGGGCTTCTGCCGTGGCTACTGCTGTTCGTGCTGTGCCTTTTCACGCCCGGCAAGCTCGCCGGGGCGATGTCGGGGCGCCTGAGTCCTCACGGGTTGATGTCGCTGGTGGTGGCCGTGGTTGTCATCGGCTTCTACTGCATCCCTGAGAGCAAACGCAGCGTTTACCTCCTGCCGGCCTACCCGTTCATATGCTACGGGCTGACCAACCTGCTGGACACGCGCCTGCTGCTCAAGCCCCTGCGTGTGTTCACGTGGATAATCGCCCTGCTGGCTTTCCTTGTGCCTCCGGCCGCCATAGCACTGACCTATTACCCCGTGGACGGACTGCCCGCGATGAACCCGATACCCTGGTGGGGCTACATCATCTGCCTGATTCCTATGGTGCTGTCGTTCAGCTGGATAATCAGCCGGCATAGCGACGGCGGCCGTGTGGCCACGATGGTGTGGAGTCTCTACCTTGTCTATGCGGCAGTGTTTATGCCCGCGGTGCTCAACCCCCAGAGTGACGCCAAGCTGCTGCCCGAACTGCGGCAGGCGCCCAAGGTGCTGACCCTCGACCCGGACGGGAAGTACCGACTCTTCACGCTCAATTTTTACTTCAACGACGGCCTGCGCGCCATCCGCACCATGGACGACCCCTCCGCCGGTGCGCCCGGAACGGTTGTCATCACGCCGGCCAATGTGGACACCACCGGATGGAGCCGCGACTATGCCGTCGAAACACTCACCGAGCGCGGGTGCGACTTCCGTAAACCTCTGCTCAAAGCCACCCGCCGATGACCTCCGAACGCATATCAACTGCCCGCGGGCTGCTGGCGTGCTCGCCGGTAATCGTCTTTCTGGGCCTCTATGTGGTTGTTTCGCTGTGCCTTAACGATTTCTACAGCATGCCCATCAGCGTGGCCCTGCTGGCGGCGTCGGTGTGGAGCATCGCCGTGTACACCCGCGCGCCGCTGGTGGAGCGAATCGAAACCTTCACCGCCGCGGCCGGCCATATCAATATCATCTACATGATTTGGATTTTCATCCTCGCCGGCGCCTTTGCGTCGCTGGCGGGTGAAATCGGGGCAGTGGAAGCGACGGTGAACCTGACCCTCCGCTACCTGCCGGCGCAGTGGATTGTACCGGGCCTGTTCCTGGCGGCGTGCTTCATATCCTTTGCCGTGGGCACGTCGGTGGGCACCGTAGTAGCCCTGGCGCCGTTGGTGGTAGAGCTGTCCAATGCGGGCGACGCCAATGTGGCTCTATTGGCAGCTGTGATTCTCGGGGGCGCGTTCTTCGGCGACAACCTCTCGTTCATTTCCGACACCACCATTGCCGCCACGCGGTCGCAGGGGTGCGATATGGCCGATAAGTTCAAGGCAAACCTCCGAATAGTCCTACCGGCGGCCATTGCGGCACTGGTCATTTACGCGATTGCCGGATTCGGCATGGACTTCAAGCCGGCAGAAAGTTCCACGCCCGTGTGGCTGGTGATTCCGTATATGGTGGTGATTGTCACGGCTTTGCTGCGCATGAACGTGACTATAGTCCTCACCCTGGGTATCGCCTCGGCGCTCATTGCCGGCCTGGTTCAAGGCAAGGGCATCATGGGCATGCTGGGCGTCATGGGCGGGGGCATCGACTCCATGGGCGACCTCATCATCATCACGCTCCTTTCGGCGGGCATGCTGGGCGTCATCATGGAGGCCGGGGGCATTGCTTGGATACTTCAGTCGCTGACGCGGCGGGTGAGCGGACGTCGCGGGGCGCAGGTGGTTATCGGCCTGCTGGTGAGCCTCGTAAATCTCTGCACGGCCAACAACACGGTGTCCATCATCACCGTTGGCTCCATTTCGCGCAACATCTCCGAGCGCTTCGGTATCACTGCCCGCAAGGCCGCCTCGCTGCTGGACACGTGCTCATGCATCGTTCAGTGCCTCATTCCTTACGGCGCCCAGACCCTCCTGTGCACATCTCTCATCGGCCTGTCCCCTTCGGCGCCATTCCCATACCTCTACTACCCCTGGGCCCTGGCGGGGGCTGTCGCGCTCTCCATCATTTTCTGCGGTAATCGAAAGGAGGCTTAGCCGGCAGGGGATTTCAAGGAGCAAGCTCCTTGAACAAAAGACAAAACTTATGGCCGCCCATTGTGCCTTCGCTGCGTTCGGGCACAATGGGCGGCCTTTTTGCCGAGCCCTCGTTGCGTTACGGCACAATGGGCGGCATGTGGTCGAGGACTCGCGTTAGCGGACGGGGATTTTTTCGACGCGGCGGATGTGGCGTCCGCCTTCGAAGGGGGTGTTTAGGAATGTTTCGACGATGGCCAATGCCACTTCGGCGGGAATGAAGCGCGCGGGCATGACGAGCACGTTGGCGTCGTTGTGCTGACGGGCGAGTGCTGCCAGTTCGGGTGTCCAGCATATGGCCGCGCGGATGCCCTGGTGCTTGTTGAGGGTCATGGCGATGCCGTTGCCGCTGCCGCACATGGCGATGCCGGGGTATGCCTTGGCGCCCTCGACGGCCTCGGCGCAGGGGTGGGCGAAGTCGGGGTAGTCGCAACTGGCGTCGCTGTCGGTGCCGAAGTCGACGTAACGGATGCCGTGGGCTTCGAGGTAGCCCTCAACTATGGCTTTGAGTTCAAATCCTGCATGGTCGCTGCAGAGCGCCACCGGCAGGCCTTCTTTGAGTATGCTCATAATGATTCAGATTTGTTTCTGATTACAAAGTTACGCGATTTTCCCCAATTTACGGCCCGTGGCAATGATTATTTTCTTAACTTTGCGGATAGTTCGGGTGTTAGCATATTGAAAAGCAAAATAATTCGGGATTTTCCGAGAACAACGATGATAGAATTAAGACACCAGGCCTTGTGCCGATACATAAAGCCGCTCCGGGAGGGCGGGTCGTTGCCGGCGCTGGCAGAGGCCGACGACGAGTTCAAGTATGTGGTCAAATTCAAGGGCGGTGGCCACGGCGCCAAGGCCGTCATATCCGAGCTCATCGGCGGCGAAGTGGCGCGTAAGGCCGGGCTGAAGGTGCCGGAGCTCGTTTTTCTGGACCTTAACGAGGACTTCGGGCGCACCGAGGGCGACGAAGAAATTCAGGACCTCCTCCGCGCCAGCACCGGACTCAACCTGGGTATGAGTTTCCTCGGGGGCGCCTTCAGCTGGGATGTGGCCGTGAATAAGACCGACCCCCTGACGGCATCAAAGATAGTGTGGCTCGACGCGTTCCTGACCAATGTTGACCGCACGGCGCTGAACACCAACATGCTCTGGTGGAACAAGGAACTTTGGGTCATCGACCACGGTTCGAGCCTCTATTTCCACCACAACTGGACCGGCTGGGAGAAGGCGGCCCTTTCGCCGTTCCCCTACGTCGACAAGCACGCGCTGCTGCCCCAGGCGTCGGAACTTGAAGCCGTCGACGAGGAGATGCACCGCCTCATCACCCCCGAATTCCTCGACGAAGTCGTTGCCGCAGTGCCCGATGAATGGTTGCGCGAGTCGTTCCCCGATATTGACCCGGGCGAGCAGCGGCGCGTGTACAGTGAATTTCTCAAAACCCGATTGTCCAACTCCAAAATCTTTGTTGACCATGCCAACGCCGTGCGCCGAACACTTGTATGAGTACGCCGTGGTGCGGTTCAGCCCCCGCATCGAGCGCGAGGAGTTTATCAACGTGGGGTTGGTGATGATGTGCAAGCGGCGCCGGTGGGTACAGGCGCGCATACTATGGCGCCCCGAGCGCATCCTGGCCTTATGGCCTGAGGTTGACGTGGATGCCCTGGAGCAACAGCTGCGCTCCTTCGAGGCCATAGCCGCCGGCGACCGCTCACCCATAGGACAGCTCGAGGCCCACGAGCGCTTCCGCTGGCTTTCGGCGGTGCGCAGTGCCTGCATAAGCACCTCGCGTCCGCATCCGGGCCGAACCAACGACCTTGACGCAACCTTCGACAGGCTCTTCGCCGAGCTGGTGGACTAATCCCAGGTGTATTTTTTCTGCTTGCTGACGCTGGCGCCCATGCGTGCGGAGAGTCGGCGCAGGGGCCACGTGGCTGAGAACCAGGGGATTGTGAGGCAAAGAGTACGGGCGGAGAACGAGCGCATGGCGGCGCGCCAGTAGAGGATGTCGATGACTGCTACCCCTGCTATGAGGAGCACTCCGATTGCCACCGCAAGGAGGTTGGGCCATGCCAGCACCGCCGCCACAACGACGCAGGCGAGCAGGAGCAGCTGCAGCCAGCCGATGGCACCGAAAAGGAATCGGGGACGCTTGGCGATGAAGCCCTCGGTGAAGAAGCGGCGGGCCACATTTTCGCGGAACAGGCGCGGATGGTTGGCATGGACTGCGCGCACCACGGATTCGGCGGAGAGTTCTACGGCGGTATTGGAACCCGAGGCAATCTGGCTCACGAACAGGTCGTCGTCGCCATAGTGGAGGTTAAGCGAGCGGGCGAAGCCTTTGTGCTTGAGGAACAGTTCTTTACGATAAGCGATATTGAGCTCGGTGCCGCGGAACGGATGTCCGGCCAGGGCGGCTCCGAGCCATCGCACCGCCACGGCCACCTGGTCGAATGCGCGGCGGCGTGCACCGGCATCTTCATCCTCATCGGCGCGGACATAAGCTGCACCGAGCACCACTTCGACCCCGGGGTTGGCAAATGGGCGCACCATGCGACGCAGCCACTGGTCCGACTCCACGCGTGCGGCGGTTGTGGTGAGCACCACGATACCGTAGCGGGCGGCCTTGATGCCAAGAGTCAGGGCGAGCTTCTTGCGGCTGAGGTTGACCACACCCTCGGGGGTGAAGGTGAGGTAGAGATTGGGATTGCCAGCCCTAAGCATCCCCACGGTGTCGCGGATTTCGGCGTTCTCGCCCTCGTTGACCACCACAACCTCGTAGGGCGCGGGAAAATCCTGGTGGAGGATGCTGCGCAGGAGCTCGAGCAGGTTGTCCGGGTCGCCTTGTGAGTAGATGATCACCGACGCGGGGCTATATTCTTCCGGCTTGTCGGCCGGACGGAGATTGTCGGCCTTGAAGCGGGCCTGAACCACGCTGCGCACGCGCAGGTGGTAGATAAGCCACACCGCCAGAACCGCCAGCAGGCCTACGCTCAGAAGGATTATTGAAACTATGGGAAGAGTAAAGTTAAATACCATATGATGTTCTCAATTTTGAGTTTTCACAATGCTTTCGGGCCGGTTGGCCAGGCACACGCACCCCAGGGCGAAACCCATGGTTATGATGGAGCCGATGCCCGAGACGGTTGCATAGTTGCCGAGGCTCATCACCAGGACAAGGAACAGCGGGAAGATATAGAAGCCGCGGTAACGCAACCGCCTGACTATCAGGAAGGTGCAGAAGTAGAATCCGTAGACGACAATCAGGCCCGCAATGCCGGCGTAGATGTAGACCTGGGCGGGATTGATTTCCACCACCCCGGCCATGATTTCGTTGGCTGAAATGTCGGTGAAGAACACGTTCACAATTTTGTAGCGGGCAATCTTAGAGTACTCCTCATGGATGAAACCCAATCCTGTAAGTTCCTTATTTTCAGCTGAAACCAGTTCGAGATTCGGAATCAGCTGGGCCATACGTCCCGACCCGAACTTGGCCAGCTCCTCGGGGTCGGAAGCACCTTTGAGTTTGGCAAACTGGCCGATGGACGACTTGATGCGCAAGGTGGAGTTCTCCACGCCGTTGTCGTCGACGCGCACCGGCAGGAGGCTGTCCACAAAGTATGCGATGCCAAAGAGGGCGATGAACAGGCCTATAGTGCCGAAAATATATTTTCCGAGACCGCGCACGATGCAGTAGAGCAGCACGAAGGCCAGAATTACCGTGAAAGTCTGCGTGGACAACAACCCGAGGATGAGGATGGCCCACTGCTTCCAGTTGAGCCGGTAGTAGCGCAGGGCCGGATAAGCCGCGAAGGCCACGAACACCATTCCCGGCGGGTATTTTCGGAAAATCGACAGCGAGAAGGGATTGAGCACCGGGTGGAGTATCGATGAGTTCGCACCCCATGCGAAAGTTCTGGGCACCAGGATGTTACCCTTGATTATGAAGGCGTCCACGGCATAGAAAATACACATGAGCATGGCATAGGGCATCAGGGTGTCGAACAGGCGTTCAATCCGGAAGGGACGGCCTGCAAAGATGGCCACCGGCACGATGAAACAGCATATTGCAACGTAGGCGCGGATGGTAAGAAACTGGATGCCGAACGACTCGATGGAGTACATCGCAATGATGCAGAGGGCTGCAAGGTAGGCAATACACAGCCACATAAGTTTGCGGACCAGCGGGGTTTTGTACATCACCAGGAAGAGCACAGCCGAGGCCGCCAGGAGGATGTCGAAGCCCTTGACCACGAAGGTTTGCTGGTCGGTGATACCATAAGCGCCGAGGGAGAGCATGAGCATGATTGTGAACTCATAGCGGTTCTCCCTGAAGGCTTTTACCAGGAACACCAGCAGCAGGAAAATAGCGGGGAAGAAGCTGAGGCCGCAGAGCGCCAGGGTGAGCATGAACACCAGCGGACGCCGCCAGCGGCGCCCCTCGATGACAAGCGGGCGGAGTCCGCCGTCGGCCGCGGTGCTCGCCGGGTTCAGTGCTGTGGAGCCTTGCTGCAAGCTCATGAGTCAATCCTTGTAAGCCGAACCGTAGCCGTAGGTCTGTGCGGGTTCAGTGCCGTTGACCACCACGGTGAGTTTCTTCAGGCGCTTCTGCTCGTCGATTTCGTCAACGGCGCGCAGGTCGTTGATGCGGGTGAAGTTTGCGCGGCACACGAAAATGGTTGCATCGGCGATGCGGTTGAGGGCGTATGTGTCGCTGACCATTCCGACGGGGGCGCTGTCGATTACGATGTAGTCGTAAATGGCGCGCAGGTGAGCAAAGAGGTCGTCGACTTTCTGCGAAAGGAGCAGTTCCGACGGGTTCGGAGGCACCGGCCCGGCCACGATTACGTCCATACCGGGCACGTCGGCCACGGGCTGGATAATGCGGTCGAGTTCCAGGCCCGGGCTCACGAGGAACTGCGTCAGGCCCGGTGAACTCTGCAGGTGCAGATAGTCGGCCAGGCGCGGGCGGCGGATGTCCATGCCGATAAGGAGCACGCGTTTGCCCATCTGCGCCATGGTGGCGGCTAAGTTTATGGCAATGAAGCTCTTGCCTTCGCCCGAAGCTCCAGAGGTGACCATCACCACGCGGTCGGACGGGTCTTTCATCACAAAGAGCAGGTTGGAGCGCAACAGGCGGAACATCTCTGCGGCGGGACCGGCGCTGTTGGCGGTCATCACCACCATCTGGCCGCTGCGGTCGGTGCACACTTCACCAAGGACGGGCACGTTTATTTCGCGCTCAACATCTCGGCGGCTTTCGAAGCGGTCGCGGATGAGCTGGCGCACGTACAGCACAACGGGCACCACCATGGCGCCGATTACGAGTCCGATGAGCCATATGATTCTCTTTTTGAGGCCGATAGGCTCCTTGAGGGTATATGCCTGGTCGATGATCTGGCCTTTGGGAATATTTTTGGCAATGAGCATGCTGACCTCCTCGCGGCGCTGGAGCATGTAGAGGTAGAGGGTCTGCTTCACCTCGTTCTGGCGCGCGAGCGATACATATTCGCGCTCCTGGTTGGGGACGGTGGAGAGGTAGCCCTGAGTGCGCTCCATCACCATCTCAAGGTCGGCCATGGAGCGGGTTGCCTCGGCCTGGGCCTGGTTGATGGAGGAAATTAGGTTTGCCTGCTGGGCATCGATCTGCTCTTCGAGAATCTGCAGCTGGCGGTTGGAGGGCTTTGCCGAGCGGGTTAGCTCTATCCGCTTGTTCACCAGCTCGTTATATGCCTTGATTGGCTCAGAAAGACTCTCGGAAAAACCCTGTGCGAGTTCCTCCGAAAGGCCCAGGGCAGGAATCATCTTGTAGCGGTGGGCAGGGTCGGAGATGAAATCGCGAATCATGGTGATGATGTTCATGGCCGTCTGAGCACGAACCAATTCCTCGTCGATCTGTGCGCGGCGGGTGCTCTGGTACTTGGTTTCGTGCTCCACGTCGACGATGCCGTTCTCCTCCTTGTAGGTCTGCAGGGCTTTTTCGGCCATGGTCAGGTCGTGTGCGAGCACTTCCAGACGAGCGTCCAGGAACTTGGCCGTGAGCTCGTTCTGGCTGGCCGACTCCTGGATGCCCCGCTCGTTGTAGAGCTCGATAATCTTGTTGAGGATGGCTTTGCCGTAGGGCACATATGGGGTTTCGATGCGCAACTGGATGACGTTGCTGAGCTTTGAAGCGATGTCGGCGCTGACCATCTCGTTGAGCATCTCGGCCGTGGCGTGGTAGCCGGACACGGAGATGTCCGTGCGCAGGTCCTTGCCGGGGTGGTAGTACTCGGTGGTGTAGAAAGTGAATTCGCCTTGTGGCAGGGCCATGGTGTAGGGCAGGGTCACGTCCTTGGCCTGACCGATTACGTCGCGGTCGAGCTTGGCGCGAATGTTGGCGCGACCTTTGGCGTCGAGGTCGAGGCGGAAGTCGATGCCAACGTTGAGGGTGTCGTAAATGGCGGGATTTGTGCGCACTTCCACGGGGTACTTCTCGAACATGAACTGCTTCTGCAGCAGGTTCTTACGCACAGTGTGGCTCACGTTGATGCCCAGCTGCTCGGCGACTTTGCAGTAGAGCGAGTGCGACGAAACGATGAAAATCTCGTCGTCCACCTGACCCTTGGAGCCGAACAGCGACGAGAAGGATTCCGCCGGGTTGGTGATGTCGGTTTCGTCCGGGGAGATCAGGAGGTTGGCCATCACGGCGTAGGGCTGCTGGCGGATTTTGGTGAAACCATAGGCCAGGGCTCCGCACACAATTATTGAGATGACGAACCAGTACCAGTTCTTGCGGTACTGGCGCAGGAGGCTGCGGAAGTCGATGAATTCGGAGTTTGCGCGTTGTGCCATTTCTTATCGGATTGCGAGAGCGATTATGAGAGAAGCAACCACTGATGTGGCGCTGACAATGGTGGAAATTACCGACAGTTTGTAGGAATTGTTCTGGTTGTACTTCGCGTTATCCTCGCGTATCTTGTTGGGTGTGACGTAGATATAGTCGTTTTGGCGCACGTAGTAGTAGGGCGAAGTCAGCAGGTCGGATGAGTTCAGGTCCAGGTGGGCATAGACGCGCTTGCCGTCCTCCTCGCGGATGATGAGCACGTCGCTGCGGTTGCCGTAAGGTGTGAGGTCGCCCACGGAGGCCAGAGCATCGAGGATGGACATACGCTCGTTGTTGAGGGTCACGCGCCCCGGTGTGTTAACTTCGCCGGCCACTGAAACGGAGAAGTTCATCAGGCGCACCATCACAATGGGGTCGATGACATCCTGGGCCACCATCTCGGTCAGGTGCTGGGCGAGCTGCTCGGTGGTGAGGCCGGCAGCGTGCACCTTGCCCAAAAGCGGCATGTAGATATCTCCTTGGCTATCAACCACATAGGTAGTAGGACGGGTGTTCATGGTCAGGTCGATTGCCTGGCGTGTGGCCGGGTTGTAGATAGGCATGTTGTACATGGCCGTGGCTTCGGGGTTGGACGAGGACACGAGGATGTAGAGCTCGTCGTCGGCCACGATGCGCGGCTGGTAGTCCAGCACCGGCAGGGTCCCTTCCGTGGCCGTGAGGTCGGTGAAGTAGGGCAGGGCGGTCTTGGAGGAGCTGCAGCCGGTCAGCAACAGCAGCAGGGTGGCAAGTAGTGCAGTGGCTAATGATTTCATCGTTTATTTAAGTTGAGCAAGCTCAACTTAAGGTTAAGAGGTTAAAAGGTTATAAGGTTATATCTTTGCCGGTACGGGCGTAGGATTCTCCTTATCTAACGTGAGCAAAGGGCTGTTTATTGCCCGGGAGGGTATATAAACCCGCGGCCGGGGTTTGAGCCTGACCGCGGGTAGGGATATTAAAGTTTGCTTACGATTTCCTCGGTGTCGCGGGCAATCATGAGCTCCTCGTCGGTGGGGATTACGCACACCTTGACCTTGGAGTCCGGGGCTGAAATGACGGCGTCCACTCCGCGGATACCGGCGTTGACTTCCTTGTCGATTTCCACGCCCATGAAGCCGAGCGTAGAGCATACGTCGTAGCGGAGGCCGGCCTGGTTCTCGCCCACGCCGCCGGTGAATACGATGATGTCCACGCCACCCATCTCGGCGGCATATGCGCCGATGTACTTGGTGATTCGGAGCATGTACATGTCCAGGGCAAGCTTTGCGCGCTCGTTACCTTCGGCAATGGCGGCTTCAATTTCGCGCATGTCGTTGGACACGCCGCTGACGCCCAGCACGCCGCTTTCCTTGTTGATGATGGTCTGCAGCTCGGCGGCGGTGAGGTTGTGCTTGGTCATGAGGAATGTGAGAGCACCGGGGTCGATGTCGCCCACACGCGTGCCCATCATCAGGCCCTCGGTGGGGGTCAGGCCCATGGTGGTGTCGATGCACTTGCCGAACTGAACGGCCGCCATCGAGCCCCCGTTGCCGATGTGGCAGGTGATGATTTTCTGCTTGGTGATGTCCACGCCCAGGAATTCGCACACCTTGGCGCTCACATAGCGGTGGCTGGTGCCGTGGAAGCCGTAGCGGCGTACGCCGTCCTCCTTATAATATTTATAAGGGATGGCATACATGAACGCCTTGGCGGGCATGGTCTGGTGGAAGGCGGTGTCGAACACGCCCACCTGGGGCACGTCGGGCATCAGGGATGTGATGGCGTCGATGCCCACCATGTTGGCGGGGTTGTGGAGCGGGGCAATGTCGTAGCACTCCTTGATTTTGGCCTTGACGTCGTCGTCGATAAGCACAGAGGAAGCGAACTTTTCGCCGCCGTGCACCACGCGGTGGCCTACGGCATCGATTTCACCGTAGCTCTTGATGCAGCCTTCGGCGGGGTCGGTGAGGATGTTGAGGATGGCCTTTATGGCACCCTGGTGGTCGGTCATGCCGAGCTCGACGATGGCTTTGGAGCCATCCTTGCGCTTGTATTTGAGGAAACAGCCGGCCAGGCCGATTTTTTCCACGCCACCTTCGGCGAGCACGTTGCTCTCGGAGCCTTGGATGTCGATGAGTTTATATTTTACCGAGCTGCTGCCCGAGTTGAGAACGAGGATTTTCATTGTTAAATATCAGTTTTTCAAGCCGATAGCCTGGTTGCAGGTGATGATGATGGTTTTGTAGATGTCTTCGGGGAAGCAGCCGCGGGAAAGGTCGTTGACCGGAGCAGCGAGGCCCTGGAGCACCGGGCCGACGGCCTGGACGTTGCCCAGGCGCTGGACGAGCTTGTAGGCGATGTTGCCCACCTCGAGGCTGGGGAAGATGAGAGTGTTTGCGCGTCCGCTCAGAGGGCTGTTGGGGGCCTTGGAGGCTGCCACGGAGGGCACGATAGCGGCGTCGGCCTGCAGCTCGCCGTCCAGAATCAGTTCGGGTGCGAGCTGGTGAGCCAGTTCGGTGGCTTTGATTACCTTGTCGACGGATTCGCTCTTGGCCGAGCCCTTGGTGGAGAATGAGAGCAGGGCCACGCGGGGTTCGATGCCGGCGATGTCGCGGGCGGTGCGTGCGGCGGCCACGGCTATCTGGGCCAGCTCTTCGGCTGTCGGGCTGGGCACCACGGCGCAGTCGGCGAAAATGAGGATGTCGTCCGTGCCGAAGGGAGAACCCTTGGGCAGGAGCATGACGAATGCGCCGGAAACAACGCTGATGCCGGGCATGGTCTTGATTACCTGGAAAGCGGCGCGGAGCACGTTGCCGGTGGTGTTCTGGGCTCCGGCCACCTGGCCGTCGGCGTCGCCGGCCTTAACCATGAGACAGCCCAGGTAGAGGGGGTTGGCGGTGGTGAGGCGTGCTTCCTCCATGGTGATGCCCTTGCTCTTGCGGAGCTGGTAGAACAGGGGTGCGTAGCGGTCGATTACGGATTCTTCGGCCGGGTTCACGATGGTGGCTTCTTCAATATGAGTGAGCTTGAGTTCATTGGCCATGGCCTTGATTTCGGCCGGGTCGCCGATGAGGATAATTTTGGCCAGACCGTCGGCTAGGATTTTATCGGCGGCGGTAAGGGTTCGGGGTTCGAGTCCTTCGGGCAGCACAATGCGCTGGGGATTAGCTTTGGCTGCAGCGGTTAGTTTTTCAAAAAGTTCCATTTTTCAGGATATTTGGTAATTGTTAGTATCTATAAGGCAGTTTTGGTGCGGTAGCACAAAGATAGTAAAAAAAATTGGCCCAAACCACAGTTTGAGCCAATAAAGTTGCTATCTTCTTGTAACGTTGAGGATGAACGGGCAGGGAGCCTTGACGGGGATGCGGTTGTCGGCCTGGAAAGCTGTGAGAGCAGCCAGGGCGCCGTCGACGTCGGCCCGGGAGGCAAGCACCACGTAGTAGTAGGGCTCGGAAGTCTGCACCACGAAGGCTTCGGGATAGCCCTCGTCCACCAGGCGGTTGCGCATGGACTTGGCGTTGAAGAGCTGCTTGAACTGGGCCACCACCACGTTGTAGGCCTTGAGGTTCTCGCGTATGCCGCCCCCCTCGGGGGTGACGCGCACGAGCTGGTTCTTGACTTCGACGGTTGTTCCGTCGGAGGCCTTGACGGTCTGCGTGCGGAGGTCGCGGCGCACCCGGCCGTAGATAGTCGAGTCCAGTTCAAGACCCTCCTCACGGCCGGCCATGGCCTTTTCGTAGGCCTGGCGGTAGTTCGCCTCGGTGGTGCGGCAACCCTGGAATGCCATCAGCAGGCCCAGGGCCGCCAAGGCTAAGATGACCTTTCTCATTTGCCCTGCTTGATACCCATCTTGCGGGCTATGTCCTTGGGAATGGCGTCCTTATGAACGAGGATGTCGATGGTTTTGGCCTCGAAGAAGGGCATCGAAACGTAGAAGAAACCGTCGTAAACCTGGTTTGTGTTCCAGGAGTTCTTCACCTTGTAGTACTTGTTGCCGAGCTGGTCGGTGGCGAGGCCGATGATTTCCATGCCGTGGTCGTCGGTGGTCTCCTGGCGGTCGAACATCTCCTGACGCATTTCGGGGGTCACGACGATTTCTTCAACCGGACCTTCGAATTCAAATTTTTCGTTCTGACGTTCTTTGTCGGAGAGCTTCACCCAGCGGGCGAGCTCGGTGTCGTTCATGTCGCCTTCGGTTTTGCCTTTGGGCATCAGGGCTACTCCCTTGTTCCACTTGAATCCGCCCTCGCTGATGTCGGAGGCCCACACGAAGGTGTAGCCGTTGTTGAGGGAGTTGTCGGCGATGGCCATCATGTCCTCGAGGGGAACGTTGTAATATTCGCCCCAGAGCCAGTTGTCGGGCACTTCGACGATGAATTTTTCGTAGTAAGGATGGTGGGTGAAGGAGGTTACGGGCACGTAGTCGTCCATATTCAGGCCCAGGGATGCGGCGTAGGACTGCGGGGTGTAGGTCTTGCCGTTGTATTCGAACGTTTCGGGCACGGGGCCGAAGTAAGCGTCCAGGATGCCCTTGAGACCCTCTTTCCAGGCGGTGGAGATGCGGCGGTTGGGCTTGGCGACGATTGCTTTGACGTAGGCGCTGATGGCAGCGTCGAGTTCGCCGTGCACATGACCCTCCTCGCCATAGTTGTTGCCGGGGTAAACCTCCTCGGGAACAGCGCCGTAGCGTGCCCAGACGTAGGGCACATCCAGCAGTGAGCCGCCGGGGCTGAGCGTGGCGTGGCCGTACATGCGCACGTAGCGGTCGGCCTTGTCCTCGTAGCACTTGCGCACGGTGAACATCTCGGAGATGTCCAGCGAGTCGCCCTTGATGCGGCGCACCTCGTCCTCGAAGTAGGACGTTCCGGCGAAGCACCAGCATGTGCCGCTCTTGTTCTGGTCCTTCACCGAGGTGGTGGGGAGGGAAATCACGTCCGTGAAGATGAAAGTCTTGGTGGAGTCAACGGCAGTGCTGTCGGGTTCTGCGCCGAAGCACGCCAGGGTGCCCGAAATCAGGGCAAGGGCAAGTAGTTTCTTCATATTTGGGTGGGTTTTGTGGCAATTTTAGTTCAGGACTTTGTGGCCGGCATCGGTGAGGGCCTTGCGGATTTCGTCGATGTGTGCCTGGTCGCGTGTTTCGAGTTCGAGACGGATGGAGCAGCCGTTGATTTCGGTGCTGGAGTTGATGCGCTCGTGGGTAACGGATACGATGTTGCCGTTGCGCTCGCCGATGATGCTGCACACGTGGGAGAGTTGCCCGGGCTTGTCGGCGAGGTCTATAATAAATGTGTACTTGCGGCCGCTCTTGCTCAGGCCTCGGTTGATAACGCGGCTGAGGGTGTTGACGTCGATGTTTCCGCCCGATACGAGGCATACGGTTTTCTTGCCCTTGATGGGCACCTTGTTGAACATTGCTGCGGCCACTGCTACGGCGCCGGCCCCTTCGGCCACGAGCTTCTGCTGCTCGATCAGGGCCAGGATGGCGGCGGCGATTTCGTCGTCGGACACCGTCACCACCTCGTCGACATACTTCCGGCTCATCTCGAAAGTGTTCATGCCGGGCTCTTTGACTGCGATACCGTCGGCGATGGTGTTGACGTCGTTGAGGTGGCAGAGTTTGCCCTCCTTCAGCGAAGCCGCCATCGACGGGGCGCCGGTGCTCTGGACGCCGTACACCTTCACGTCGGGGCGCAGCGTCTTTATGGCAAAGGCCACTCCGGATATAAGTCCGCCGCCGCCGATGGGCACTATAACTGCCTCGACGTCAGGCATCTGCTCGAGGATTTCGAGGCCGATGGTGCCCTGGCCGGCGATTACCTTGGGGTCGTCGAAGGGGTGGACGAAGGTGTAGCCGTGCTCTTTCTGCAGCTCCATGGCCTTGGCGTAGGCATCGTCGTAAACTCCCGGCACCAGGCACACCTCGGCGCCGTAGCTGCGGGTGGCCTCCACTTTGGATATCGGCGCACCTGCGGGCAGGCATATCAGGCTCTTGATGCCGTTGTGGGTTGCGCCCAAGGCCACGCCCTGGGCATGGTTGCCGGCCGAGCAGGCTATTACGCCGCGGGCCTTCTCTTCCTCGGAGAGTTGCGATATTTTATAGTAAGCGCCGCGGAGCTTGAAGGAGCCCGTGAGCTGCAGGTTCTCTGTCTTGAGGTAGATTTGCGACTCCGGATTGATTTTCGGAGCCGGGATGATGGTGGTGCGTCGCGCTACATTCTTCAGCACTGCCTGTGCCTTGAATACTTCGCTTATGCTGAGACTTTCGTTTTCCATTTCATAGGATAATTGGTATGGCAAAAGTACAATAAAAATCCCGATTACCCAAAATAAATTGCACGTAGTTTTCTCTCGCCGAGGTTACGGAGTCGTGGAGAAAATATCTCTCGCCGAGGGCGCAAAGGA
>CAYNHP010000038.1:16545-22143 GCA_964397235.1 uncultured Bacteroides sp.
ACCTGGGGAAGGAGCCAGGAGAAGAAGGTGGCATCCCCCTGAAACAAAAAGCCCGGTCGGAACAAAACCTCAAACTTCGGTTTGCATTTGCGAAAGTTGAATAAAAAGCATATATTTGCATCGGCGATGCCTTGTGCCGAACCGCAGCGCATCCCAAAGCGTTGAGCCAATGTACTAACTAACAAACTCCGATTCCGATGAAATTCCAACACCTTATCATAGCTCTGGCCGCAGCTGCCATGATGACCGGTTGCTCGGCCATCTCGGGCGTCACCAAGTCGGTCAGCGACTCCGTCAGCTCCACCGTCGGCAAGATGAACCGCGGCAAAAAGGGCGTCGAAAATGCCAATAAGCAGAAAGTGAACCATTCCGACATCAAGACCGATAAGCCCGCGACCCTCTACGCCGGCGAGGCCTCGTTCAAGCCCATGGGCGACGTTCCTTCGGTCACCGAGCTCTGCAGCGGGCAGTGGGTAATCACCGACGTGCAGGGCATCGAACTCCACGGCGAGGACGACGCTCCCTACGTGGCCTTCGACCGCACCGGTCGTTTCTATGCCTTCGACGGCTGCAACTACCTCAATGGGTTCTATGTGCTTCGCGCCGACGGCATCCTCACCCTGAACCAGGTTATCAGCACCCTGCGCATGTGCCAGGAAAACTACTCCTACCAGATTGACGGCGTCCTCTCCGACGGCGCCAAACTCTACCTGGACTCCAAGCGCATCGGTCAGGAGACCTACCTCTACTTCAAGAACGCCACCGGGCGCACCCAGCTTACACTGCGCCGCCACAACATGGAGTTCCTCAACGGCAACTGGCAGGTGACGGCTATCGATGGCTCCGCTGTGGCCCGCGACGACATGACAGTGTTCTTCGACATCCCCGAGCTCAAGCTCCACGGCAACACCGGCTGCAACTTTGTCAACGGCACAATATATATCGACCCCAACCGCAGCAACGCCCTCGATATCAGCAATATGGCCGTTACGCGCATGGGTTGCCCCTATGTTAAGCAGGAAACGGCAATGCTCGTGGCCCTCGAAAACACCACCACCGCCATCGCCGGCCACAACTTCGACTCCGTCATCCTCCTGGACAAGAACGGCAACGAACTCATGACCCTCAAACGCCTCAGTAACCTCGACGCAGAATAATTATGACCAACCTCAAGTATCTCGATTTCTTCAAAAACCGCTCGTCGGTGCGCCGGTTCAGCGACGAGCCCGTGAGCGAACAAACGCTCGACACCCTCCTGGAAGCCGCCGCTCAGGCGCCCACCACGGGCAACATGCAGCTCTACTCCGTAGTCGTCACCCGTGAGCCTGAGCGCCTCAGGCAGGTCGTCGACCTCCACTACGGGCAGCCGGCCGCCGCGGGCGCAAGCGTAATCCTGACCTTCTGCGGCGATGTGGCGCGCTTTGAGCAGTGGTGCCACGAAAACGACGCCAAAAGCACCTTCCGCAATCTCCACGGCTCCCTCCTCGGAGTAATCGACGCCACCATTTTTGCCCAGCAGTTCGTAACGCTGGCCGAAATGAACGGCATCGGTTGCTGCTACCTGGGCACCGTCACCTACAATCTCGAAGAGTTCTGCGACTTCCTCGGCACCCCCGAGGGCGTGCTGCCCCTGTTCTCCGTGGCAATCGGCTACCCGGCTGCCGATAACGACTCCGCCGTGTCCGACCGTCTGCCCAAGGAAGCTTATATCCACCGCGAGCGCTTCCATGTCTACGACCGCAAGGCAATCAACGGCTATTATGCCGCCAAGGAGAAACTTCCCGAATCCGGCAAATTCGTAAAGGAAAACGGAAAGAAAACCCTCGCCCAGGTCTACAGCGAAGTGCGCTACCCCGTGGCCATGAACGAGCAAATCTCCGGCGTCCTCAAACACCGCCTCAAACTCGACTAAGGCCCGGACGTCTTTACTCTACACTTGACGAATCGAGATTAATCATGATAAATCGCGATTAATCTCGATAAATCCCGTGTGCACCAAAGAGGAGGCTTGGGGTGGCAAACTTATCTACATTTCTTCTACAGCAGGCGTGTGAGAGGCGTTGAGGCGTTGATTAGGCTCGGGCGGGGGCGGCGGGGTGTTTGAAGTTATGTGGAATTTTATTATCTTTGCACCACATAAATCAACTGCGATGTACGAAGGATTTTTCAGGGTGGCTGCGGCCTCCCCGGCGGTAAAAGTAGCCGACCCGGCGGCCAACAGCGCCAACATAATAAGCCTGCTTCATCAGGCCGACGAAGCAGGTGCCGACCTGGTGGTATTTCCCGAAATGTGTATCACCGGATATACCTGCGGCGACCTGTTCCATTCCGAAACCCTGCTCAAGGGGGCCTCGGCGGCTCTTGAGGAAATAGCGGCGGCCTCGGCCAAATGCCGCAACCTGATGGCCGTGGTGGGCTTGCCGGTGCGTCGCGGTGCCCGACTGTACAACTGTGCCGCTGTGGTGGCTCAGGGTTCAGTGAGGGCTATTGTCCCAAAGACTTACATTCCCAACTATAACGAGTTCTATGAACGCCGCTGGTTCGACGCCGCCCCCGAGGCGCCCGTCGAGGCCGCTTTCGGCACCAACGTGCTGGTGGAACACCACGGCGTGAAGGTGGGCATCGAAGTATGCGAGGACCTCTGGACGCCCGTGCCTCCGAGCTGCCACCACGCCCTGGCCGGCGCGGAGGTGATTGTGAACCTGAGCGCCTCGGACGACCTCATCGGCAAGTACGCCTACCTCCAGCAGCTGGTGCGCCAGCAGTCGGCCCGTTGCATTTGCGCATATGCCTACGCCTCAGCCGGATTCGGCGAATCCAGCACCGACCTTGTGTTCGACGCCAAGTTGCTTGTGGCCGAAAACGGAAGCCTGCTGGCCAAAAACCAGCGTTGGACCCGTGGCAACCAGCTCATTGTCAGCGATGTGGATATCCGCGCCATACGCCGCGACCGCATGCACATGGGCACCTTTGCCGACTGTGCGGCACGCGAGGACACATCGGCCCACACAGTGGTGACCATACCAGAAACCAGCACCAGGCGACCCTCCGACTTCAAGCTCCTGCGCTACATCGACCCCATGCCCTTTGTGCCCGCCGCCGACGAGCTCCTCAACGAACGTTGCGAGGAAATTGTGCATATCCAGACCTCCGGCCTGGCCCAGCGACTGTCGGCCACCGGAACCAAGAACCTGGTCATCGGCATTTCAGGCGGATTGGACTCCACCCTGGCGCTGCTGCTGGCCGTGCGCACCTTCGACTCGCTCGGACTGCCGCGCACGGGCATCACCGGCGTGACGATGCCCGGATTCGGCACCACAGGCCGCACCCACGCCAACGCCGTGACGCTGATGGACGCTCTGGGCATCACAACGCGCGAAATATCCATCGTGCCCGCTGTCAATCAGCACTTCGCCGACATCGGCCATGACCCTGAAAACCACGATGTCACTTACGAGAACAGCCAGGCTCGCCAGCGCACATATCTCCTGATGGACATCGCCAACCAAACCGGCGGCATGGTGCTCGGCACGGGCGACCTCTCCGAACTCTCCCTGGGCTGGGCCACATACAACGGCGACCACATGAGCATGTACGGCATCAATGCCGGTGTACCCAAAACACTCGTACGCCACCTCACGGCCTACTTCGCACGTCTCACCACCGACGAGGACACCCGCAAGGCCCTGTTGGACATCATCGACACACCCATCAGCCCCGAACTCATTCCCGCCAAGGCCGACGGAACCATAAAGCAGAAGACCGAGGACCTCGTGGGTCCCTACGAACTCCACGACTTCTTCCTATATTATACGTTGCGCTACGGCTTCACGCCCCGACGCGTTTTCCTCATGGCCACGCGCGCTTTCGAGGGCAAATACGACCACAAGACCATCAAGCAATGGATGCGCACCTTCTACCGCCGCTTCTTCACGCAGCAGTTCAAGCGCTCCTGTCTGCCCGACGGCCCCAAGGTGGGCAGCGTATGCCTCTCGCCGCGCGGCGACTGGCGCATGCCCTCCGACGCCTCCGCCGCCCTATGGCTCAAGGAAGTTGACGAGCTGTAAGAAACGTCAATCTGACACATAGCCACCTCTGAGAAACCAATCGATTATGACACAGAATAAAATATACACCTACGACGAAGCCTATAAGGCCTCGGTAGACTACTTCGGTGGCGACGAGCTCGCCGCCCAAGTGTGGGTGAGCAAGTATGCCCTCAAGGACTCCGACGGGCACATCTTCGAACTCACCCCCGACGACATGCACCGCCGCATAGCCCGCGAGCTGGCGCGAATTGAGAACCGCTACCCTAACCCGATGTCGGAAGAGGAGATTTACCACCTGCTGAAGGACTTCGCTCTGGTGGTGCCTCAGGGCAGTCCCATGGCCGGTATCGGCAATAACTATCAGGTTGGTTCGCTCTCGAACTGCTTCGTGATAGGCATCGACGGAAAGCCCGACTCCTACGGCGGCATCATGCTCGTGGACCAGGAACAGGTGCAGCTCATGAAGCGCCGCGGCGGCGTGGGTCACGACCTGAGCCACCTCCGCCCCAAGGGCATGGCCGTGAAGAACTCCGCACTCACTTCCACCGGCCTGGTTCCTTTCATGGAGCGCTTCTCCAACTCAACCCGTGAGGTTGCCCAGGACGGGCGTCGCGGTGCGCTGATGATGACAGTTTCGATTAAACACCCTGACTCCGAGGCATTTATCGACGCCAAGATGACCCCCGGTAAGGTTACGGGCGCCAACGTGTCCGTCCGCATCGACGACGCATTCATGGACGCCGTGGAAAAAGGCATCCCCTACCGCCAGAGCTTCCCCGTTAACAGTGATAACCCCTTGGTTACCAAAGATATCGACGCCGGAGCCCTCTGGGACAAGATTGTGCGCAACGCCTGGAAGTCGGCTGAGCCCGGCGTGCTGTTCTGGGACACCATCCGCCGCGAATCAGTGCCCGATTGCTATGCCGACCTCGGCTTTGAAACCATTTCCACCAACCCCTGCGGCGAAATTCCCCTGTGCCCCTACGATAGCTGCCGCCTGCTGGCTATCAACCTCTATTCCTTTGTGGAAAAGCCCTTTACACCGGATGCAAAATTCGATTTCGAGAAGCTCCGCACCGTTGTAGGCAAAGCCCAGCGCATCATGGACGACATCATCGACCTGGAGATGGAGAAAATCGACACCATCCTGGCCAAAATCGACACCGACCCCGAACCCGAGGAAGTAAAGGCCACCGAGCGTCACCTATGGGAGAAAATCCGCTCCAAGACCCTCAAGGGCCGTCGTACCGGCCTCGGCACTACCGCCGAGGGCGATATGCTCGCCGCCTTAGGCTTCAAATACGGCACTCCCGCCGCCACCGACTTCTCCGAGCAGGTGCACAAGGCAGTGGCCCTGGCGGCTTACAACTCATCGGTCACCATGGCCGAGGAGCGTGGAGCCTTCGAGGTGTTCGATGCCGACCGCGAAAAGAACAACCCCTACATCAAGCGTCTGGCCGAAGCCGACCCCGAACTCTACGAGCGCATGAAGGCCCACGGACGCCGCAACATAGCCTGCCTCACCATCGCCCCCACCGGCACCACCAGC
>CAYNHP010000039.1:0-14270 GCA_964397235.1 uncultured Bacteroides sp.
GTGATACCGTTGGAGAGGCAGTTGTAGGCCTGCTGGGGAGAGATGAAGTGCACGTGGCCGTCGATACCGGCTGCAGTTACGATCATATGCTCGCCGGAGATGGCGTCGGTGGAAGGACCTGTGCAGAGGGTAGGAGTAACCCCGGCCATGATGTTGGGATTACCGGCCTTACCGATGCCTGCAATCTTGCCGTCCTTGATACCGATGTCGGCTTTGATTACACCCAGGATGGGGTCCAGGATGGTTGCGTTGGTGATAACCAGGTCGAGCGAACCGCCTTCGCTGGTAACGGTGTTGGCAGTGCCCATACCGTCGCGGATGGTCTTTCCGCCACCATAAACTACCTCATCGCCATAAACGCGGAGGTCCTTTTCGATCTCTACATAGAGGTCGGTGTTTGCCAGTCGGATCTTATCCCCTACGGTGGGGCCGAAAAGCATATTATTTTCTTGTCTGGATATTACAGCCATGATGCGTTATTTCTTTGAGGTTTGGTTTTGGGTGTATTCTGCCTCCTCCTGGGCTTCGGTTTCATGCTTGAAACCGCGGCCGTCCATGCGGCGGAGAGCGCGCATGTAGTTGGGATAGTAGGTAGGAGTATCTTCCAGGCCTGCGTAGCCGTCGACGAGGTTATTGAAGCCGATGACACGCTGCTTGCCGGCATACTGAACGATTTCCACTTCCTTCTCTTCGCCGGGTTCGAAACGGATGGCGGTGGTAGCGGGGATGTTCAGGTGGTAGCCGAAAGCTTCGGGGCGGTCGAATTCCATGTAGCGGTTCACTTCGAAGAAATGGAAGTGAGAACCGATCTGGATGGGACGGTCGCCGGTGTTGCGTACCACCAGCTTCTTGGTGCGACGGTCCACATTATAATTAAGGTTGCCCTCAGCAACGATTACACCGCCCACGGGAACATATTCAGCGGGGGTGAAGCCGGGGGTATTGGGATAGCAAATGTCGGGCTGGCCGGGGAAAACGCCCACGGGAGTTGTGTAGCCATCCATCTGCGGAGTTGCTTGAGTCTTGGGGTCGGCGGCGGACTGAGCCTGGGCGCCGGTGTTGTCGGTTGCGCTCATAGTCAAATGGATTTAGAGTTACTTAATGGGTTGATGGATGCTGACAAGGCGCGAACCATCGGTGAACACAGCTTCCACCTGGAGCAGGTTGATCATGTCGGCTACGCCATCCATTACGTCGGCCTTGGTCAGGACGTTGGCGGCGTCGTGCATCACTTCTTCTACTGTTTTGCCTTCACGGGCTTCTTCGAGAGCACATGACGTAACATATGCTACGGTTTCGGGGTAGTTCAACTTGAGGCCTTTTTTCAGACGACGCTCAGCGATCATTCCCAGGGTTAAGAGGCGGAGTTTGTCAAGCTCCTTGGGCGTTAGATGCATACTAATGCGTTTTTAAGATTAATAATTCGGGCTGTGCCCTTAGTTAGTTAACAATTCAGTTCTCACTTTGTTCACCAATACCGCGTCTAATAATAATGCATTGAGCATTATGAATTATACAACCTCCTTAACTTCGTCTACGCCATCGATTTTGGAAATATGGCGGATGATTGACTCAAGCTCGTCGGCTGAGTGTACAGAGAAGGAAATGGTGCACGTCACGATTGAGTCGGTCGTGGCGGTGTTGAAGCTATTGATGGTGAGTTTTAGTTCTTCGGTTATACACTCCACCAGGTCTATGAACAGATGGTAGCGGTCCACAGCCGTTACTACGATGGTGACCGGGTAGAGCGTATGGTCGGCCTTGAAATCGACCGACACGATGTCGTCCCCGCGTTCGGATGCGAGTTTTATCACTATGGGGCAGTCGCGCTTGTGGACGGTGATTTCCCCGTCGGCGTCGCGGAAGCCGATAAGGTCCTCTCCGGGGATGGGTTTGCAATGCCCGCAGCGGTGGAACCGGGGCTTGGGACGATTGTCCAGGTAGCGGCGGATAGCGTTTCGGGCCTTGTAGGTCACCACGTGCTCCAGCCAATCTTCGGTGGGATGGCACTCGGGGTCGGTGAACACTTCCACCACGTCGCCGCGCCGCAGGGGAGCCTTGATGGAGGAAAGGAAGTTGTTCACACGCGCATATTTGGCATGCTCGCCCAATTTGGAATCCACTTCATAGGCGAAGTCAAGAATCGTTGCCTTCTGGGGGAGGAGAATGGAGCGTCCTTCGGGCGTAAAGGTCTGAATATCATCGTTGTAGAACGATGTTACTACGTTTTCGATGAAATTGGTGCCGTCGGCGTGGTGCATGGCGATGTCCCGCAGTATCTGGCGGAACTTCTCAATCCAGCGGCGGATATTATCCTCGGAGCGGTCGGCCATGCACCCCAGCTGAGAATCGCGGATCATGCGTTCGCTGCTGATGTGTACCTCCTGCCAGCGGCCGAAGTCGGCCAGCAGCTTCACGTGGAAGCTCTGGTAGCCGTTCTCCTTGGGGGAGTCAATATAATTGGTGATACCGCCGGGCTTCTCCTTGAAGTGGTCGGTAAGGACGGCGTAGATTTTCAGAGCCATCTCCTTCTCGCTCATGCCGCGTGGGTTGGGGAAGACGATGTCGGTGAAGTGGCGGTACTTGAGGTGGTTGAAGTCGTCGCCGTACTTATGCATCTTGCGCCATACTGAGTAGGGACTGCGGTAAACGATGAACACCTTGGCTTCGATGCCTGCGCGGGTGAGCACTTCACTTATCTCGTCGCAGAAGCGCTGGAGGCGTTCGCTCTGGGCCTCGCGGTCGCGCTCGATGTTTGTGGCAAGTTCCTGATATTCGTTTGGGCAGCGGAACCGGAAGCTCAGGTTCTCGAGTTCGATTTTAACATTGTAGAGTCCGAGGCGGTTGGCGAGCGGAGCGTAGAAATAGTCGGTCTCGCCGGCAATCTTCATCTGCTTGTCGGGGCGCATGCTCGAGAGGGTGCGCATGTTGTGGAGGCGGTCGGAGAGCTTGATCAGCAAGGGCCGCACGTCGTTCTCGAGCGAATTGAGCATGTGGCGGTAGTTGTCCACCTGGCGGCTGTGCTCATAGGTGGTCTTGGTGCGCTTGGTGACGGTATCCACCAAAAATGCTACATCCTTTCCGAAAATCCGCTCCACATCCTCGATGGTATAGTCGGTGTCCTCCACCACATCGTGCAGGAAGGCTGCGATGACCGAGTTTACATCCATTTCCAACTCCACTGCGGCGATGGTAGCCACGGCGATCGGGTGGAGGATGTAGGGTTCGCCCGTCTTTCGCTTTTGGGTGGCGTGGGCGTGGCGGGCGAGTTCGAAGGCGTGGCGCAGGCGGTGCATATCCTCGCGCGTGGTGCGCGGGACCATCGCCTCGAAAACTTTCTCGGCCCTCTCCTTAATTATATGGTCATAATCGGGTGTAGGATTAGTACAGTCTTCCATGGATTCCGGTTTTACTCCGCAAATATAACCATAAAATCTGAAACTTCCAAACGAACACCAAAAATTTCTTAAATTGACCAACGCGCTATGGAGTGCATTCTTCTTTTGGAGATTAAACATGATTAATCAAGATAAATCGAGATTAATCCCGAAATTAATCTGAATTAATCTGACTACGGCGGCCGAGGCCCAAGTTATTGCGCAATCAGAAATTTTTCCGTAACTTTGCGAGTTAAAATGTTGGCACCGATGCTGGAATTCCTCAAAAACATATTGCAACTGATCCTGTCGCCCGGAAACGGCTGGGAAGACCTGAGCCATTCGAAAACGGAGCCGGAAACGATGCTCTCCAAAGGCCTCTACCCTCTGCTTGGGGTAATGGCTCTGACGCAGTTTCTCACCCTGCTCTACCACCCCGAGCAGGCGAGCTTCGGGCGTGTGCTTACCGGCGCACTGGCAGCCCTGGGGGCTTATTTCGTGACTATCTTCATCGGAAAACTCATTTTCGAGCTCACGCTGCCGGCCCTCACGGCCAAATTCAGCAGCCGCCGGAGTTTCACGGTCGTAGTGTTCGGCGTGGCGTTGATGGCCGTTATACAAATCATCATCAACTGCCTGCCGTGGAAATCGGTGGTGCTTTCTCTGTTGCCGCTCTACGCCGTGCTGGTGCTCTACCGCGCTCACCAGTACCTGGGCGTGAAGCAGGGTGCAGAACTGCGCTACCTCGGCATCGCAGCCCTGGCCCTCGTGGTGGTGCCCATAGTGATTACATCTGTCCTCTCTTTACTTTATCCAGGCAAATGAAACAGAACTCTTCTTCAAAAGAAATCAACATAAAGAACCGGCGTGCGCGCTTCGACTACGAAATCATCGAGGATTTCGTGGCCGGACTGGTTCTGACCGGCACCGAAATCAAATCCATCCGGGCCGGCCATGCATCCCTGGTGGATACTTTTTGCTACGTGTCGGCCGCCGGGGAGGTGTGGGTCAAGAACATGAACATCACCGAGTACTTCTACGGCTCCTACAACAACCACCAGGCGCGGCGCGACCGCAAGCTACTACTGAACAAGAAAGAGATAACCAAAATTATAAAGGCTACCAAGGACAACGGCTACACCATCGTGCCCCTGCGCCTGTTCATCAACGAGCGAGGTCTGGCCAAACTCGTCATCGGCATAGCCCGAGGCAAAAAAGAATTTGACAAACGCCAGAGCATCAAGGAGCGCGAAGACAAGCGCAACCTCGCCCGCATGATGCACAAATAGCCTGAAACCTCCAACCTAAAACCTGACCCTTGATTTACCCTTCAAACTTTGAAGAAAAAATAGGCTTCGACGCCGTGCGGGCCCACATCGCCTCGCTATGCACCTCTCCTCTCGGGGTGACGCGATGTGAATCCATGGCATTCAGCGACTCCTACACCGACGTGCGCTCACGACTTGAGGCCGTGGCTGAAATGGTGGCGATACTCGCCTCGGACACAGCCTTCCCCATAGCCAACATCCACGATAAACGCAAGTTGCTCAACAGCCTGCGCGCCTCGGGCAGCTTTGCCCACGAGAGCGAACTTCCCGGTCTGCGGGCCTCGTTGGGAACTATGGCCGACATAGCAACCTTCTTCCTCAAACAACGCCACGACGAAGGCCCGGGGCCCTACCCCGTTCTGGACGACATCGCATCCGGCCTCACCGCCTTCCCCGCAATCACGACTGCCATCGACCGCATCATCGACCGCCACGGCGAAGTCAAGGACAACGCCTCGCCCGAGCTGGCCGACATCCGCCGCTCGATGGCCGCAACGGCCGGCAGCATTCAGTCGGCCATGAGGCGCGTCATCGCCAATGCCGTGCGTGAGGGCTACCTCGAAGCCGACGTCACCCCGTCGGTGCGCGACGGCCGACTGGTCATCCCCGTGGCTCCGATGTACAAGCGCAAAATTTCCGGCATCGTCCACGACGAATCTGCTTCGGGTAAAACCTACTTCATAGAGCCCACGGAAGTGGTTGAAGCCAACAACCGCCTGCGAGAACTAAGCATCGACGAGCGCCGCGAAATCACCCGAATCCTCATTGCCCTGGCCGACATCATCCGCCCCGAAATCGACAACCTCCTCGAAGGATTCGACCTCCTGGGACTCTTCGACTTCATTTACGCCAAGGCAAAATATGCAGCGGCCACCGGCGCCACCATGCCCCACCTCGGAGCCGAGCCGGAAATCGAGTGGTACCATGCCACACACCCCGTACTGGCCCGGTCCCTGGCCCGCCAGAATAAGGAGATTGTTCCGCTGGACATCACCCTTACCCCCGACAAACGCATACTCATCATCTCCGGTCCTAACGCCGGGGGTAAGTCGGTCACACTCAAAACAGTAGCCATCGTTCAGTACATGATGCAGTGCGGCGTGCTGCCCACCTTATACGACAACTCGCACATGGGCATCATGGAGAGCATTTTCATCGACATCGGCGACGACCAATCCATCGAGGACGACCTCAGCACCTACTCCTCCCACCTACGCAACATGAAGTTCTTCCTCACCCGCGGCAACGACCGCACACTCATCCTCATAGACGAATTCGGAGGAGGCACTGAGCCGCAGATAGGTGGCGCTATCGCACAGGCAATGCTGAGGCAGTTCAACGACAAGCATATGTGGGGCGTCATCACCACACACTATCACAACCTGAAGCAATTTGCCGAGGAAACGCCGGGGCTGGTCAATGGCTCGATGCTCTACGACCGCCACCTGATGCAGCCCATGTTCAAGCTCGCCATCGGGCAGCCGGGCAGTTCGTTCGCCATCGAAATTGCGCGCAAAACGGGTATTCCCGACGCAATAATCGACGACGCCAAGGAGATTGTCGGCAGCGACTATGTGAATATGGACCGGTATCTGCTCGACATTGCGCGCGACCGTCGCTACTGGGAAAACAAACGAACGGCTATCCGCCAACGCGAGAAGAAACTCGAGGAGCTGGTGGCTCGCTATGAGCAGGATGTTGAGGAACTCCGGGGCAAACGTCGCGAAATCATTTCCGACGCACGCGAGGAGGCCCGCAAGATTCTCGACGGCAGCAATGCGGCCATCGAACGCACCATCCGCGACATCCGTAACGCCCAGGCCGACAAGGAGAAAACCCGCGAGGCCCGTCGCAAACTCGACGCTGAGCGTCAGCAACTCCGAGCCGAGCACGCCGAGAGCGGCGAAATCGACGCCCTACCCCGCCCTGCGCGGAAACCCAAGGCACCCAAGCCAAAGATTGAGAAAAAGCGCGAGGAACTCGCCGTGGGCGACAGTGTAGTTCTCGAAGGTGGCGGCGGAACCGTCGGCAAAATCCTGGAAATCAGCGGCAAAAACGCCACCGTGGCCTTCGGGCAGATAAAGACCACCGTGAAGCTCGACCGCCTCAAGGCCACCATACGCCAACCGGCCTCAGGTGCATCCGAGAAGCCCACCCTCATTTCCACGACCACCTCCGAGCAGAGCCGTCAGCGGCAGCTCGACTTCAGCCAGCAGCTCGATGTGCGCGGAATGCGTGCCGACGAGGCGGTTCAGGCCGTTACCTACTACCTCGACGACGCCGTGCAGTTCAACAGCTCGCGCGTACGGATCCTCCATGGCACAGGCACCGGCGCACTGCGCCATTACATCCGCCAGTACCTCCAGACCCACCCCGCCGTCCGAGCTTTCCACGATGAGGATGTGCGCTTCGGAGGTCCGGGCATCACCGTTGTCGAATTCTAAAGCCCCTTAAACATTAAACTTTAAAAATTAAAATAGATAGTAATAGTGCATATAATTATGAATTATGCATTATTAATTATGAATTAAAAAAATGCTTCGAAGCCTGTTCTTCACATTCTTCAAAATCGGCGCCTTCACATTCGGAGGAGGTTGGGCGATGATTTCGATTATCGAGCGCGAAATCGTCGATAAACACGAGTGGCTGGAACGCAATGAGTTCCTGGACCTCCTGGCTGTGGCGCAGTCGCTCCCGGGGATTCTGGCGGTAAACATATCCGTGGTGGTCGGCGACAAGATTCGCGACCTCAAGGGCAGTGTCGTTGCCGCCCTCGGAACCATCCTCCCCTCGTTTCTTATCATCCTGGCCATAGCTATGTTCCTCACCCCCGAAACCATCACCACCAACCCGACCCTGACAGCCATCTTCAAGGGTATCCGGCCTGTGGTTGTGGGCCTGATTATCGCTCCGGTGTTCACCTCGGCCAAGAGTGCCGGCATCGGTTGGCGTATGGCATGGATTCCGGCCATCGTGGCCCTGCTGATCTGGAGCAAGTGGCCCGTGATTTCAAACCCGATACTCTTCATCGTTGTCGGCGGACTGATTGGCTATCTTCTCACCCGACGCGCCCATAACCAACTGAAAATGAGAAAGGAGGGCGACCAATGATCTACCTGAAGCTAATCTGGAGTTACCTCAAAATCGGATTTTTCGGCTTCGGTGGCGGCTACGCCATGCTTGCGCTGATTGAGAACGAAATTGTCACCCCCGGCTGGATTACGGAGCGCATGTTCACCGACATCATCGCCATCTCGCAGATGACCCCGGGGCCAATCGGCATCAACTCCGCGACCTATATAGGCTATGTGGCCCCGGCCGAGAGCGACCCCTCACTCTCGTCGCCGCTGTGGGGCATTCTGGGCTCGATTATCTGCACGCTGGTGGTCATCCTGCCATCGTTCGTGCTGGTGCGGTATGCCGGCCATTACATCGCCAAACACCGCGAAAGCGCCGTCATCAAGGGCATCTTTGCCGGACTTCGCCCCGTTGTCATCGGCCTCATCGCCTCGGCGGCTTTAATTCTTATGAACGGCGCCAACTTCGGCACCACCACCCAGGACGTAGTCAAGAGCGTCATCCTCGCGGTTGCGGCTACATGTCTGTCGCTGTTCACCAAAGTTCATCCCATCCTTATTATTATAGGTGCCGGTGTGGCCGGCTTTTTCCTCTTCTGACCATGACCTATCAGGACTGTCTCGACTTCCTCTTCGTCCAAACGCCGATGTTTCAGAACCTCGGCGCAGGTGCATATAAGCCCGGCCTGGGCACCACCGAAGCCCTCGCTGAAGCCTTCGGCAACCCCCACCGGCGCCTGCGATGCATCCACATCGCCGGCACCAACGGCAAGGGTTCCACGGCCCACACCCTCGCCGCCGTTCTCCAGTCGGCAGGCTACCGTACGGGGCTGTTCACGTCGCCCCACCTGATTGACTTCCGCGAGCGAATCCGCGTCGACGGTGAGGAGGTCCCCGAACAGTTCGTGGTGGAAATTATGGAGAAATTTCTTTCCGACGATGCTCTCAAGGCTCTGCATCCCACTTTTTTCGAGCTCACCACAGTGATGGCTTTCGCCTGGTTCGAGCGTTCCGGGGTGGACGTTGCCGTGGTGGAGGTTGGACTCGGCGGACGTCTTGACAGCACCAACATAATTACCCCAGAGCTGAGCATCATCACCAATATCTCTCTTGACCACACGGCGCTGCTGGGCAACACCGAAGCTGAGATTGCCCGCGAAAAAGCCGGAATCATCAAGGCAGGCGTCCCGGTGGTCATCGGCGAGGCTTACGGGGATGTGATGGAGATTTTCGACGCCATAGCCGCCGAGCGAGGAGCGGAAATCTACTTCGCCCAGGAGAACCGCCTCTTCGACTGCGCCGTCTTCGCCAAGGACTATATCGACTACTTCGGCACCCCCTGGGGCACCATCCGCGGGGAACTCACCGGCACTTACCAACCGTTGAACGCTTCCACGGTGTTCAATGCCGTTCGCCTGCTCAAGGGGCGCTTCGGACGTATCGACTCCGAGGCTGTGCGCAATGGCTTTGCCCACGTTCAGGAACTCACGGGGCTGTGGGGGCGGTGGATGGAAATACGGAAGGAGCCCCGCGTGGTGTGCGACACGGGCCATAACGTCGGTGGGTGGCAGCACCTTGGGCCTACGCTGAGCGCCATCGAGCCGCTGTCGATGGTCGTTGGTTTTGTGGAGGATAAGGACCTGGAGGGTATTCTGAAATACATGCCCCGCCACGGGCGCTACTACTTCTGCTGCCCGAGCGTGAAGCGTGGGCGTCCGGCCGAATCCACCGCAGCCCTCTTTGCCGCTCAGGGCCTGGTAGGCACGCCCTACTCCACCGTGGCCGAAGCCTACGCAGCCGCCCTCAACGACGCAACCCCCGCCACCACCATCTTCGTCGGCGGCAGCACCTTCGTCGTCGCCGACCTCCTTGCCTCCCTCAATTAGCGTTAGTGCGTACATCGCTGAATACCAATGTTGTAAGGAGGCCTGTTCGGGATGTTCTAAAGGGCGTACGAGGGTCGCAACGAATTGGAGGGGAGGTCTCCAGACCTCCCGTTGCCACAAAAGGGAGACGTGGACGTCTCCCCTTCTAAAGTTTCCGATTTTAGGACGCTCGTTAGTTCTGGAACAACACGATTGCGTCGTGTTCTACGTTTTTGTAAAAAGGAAGAAAACTACGTTTTCGCCAACCAATATGACTGTAGATACGAGGGCTCACTATCTCATCGAACAGTAATCCGATGTCCGAGAAAGGCCATGCATAAGTGTCGTAAAGATCCCAACTCAGCTTTTCAGGGCCGTCAATAGTTATATGAAGGTCCCAGTCAGAATCCTCCCTAAAATCACCACGTGCGCGCGAACCATATAAAACAAGACGAGAGCCGGAAGGCAAAATTTCCTTAGCCTTTCGGATAATTGCTTCAAGCAGCTGTTTATATTTCTCTTCGTAGGACATGGTTTCTTGGGCAAATGTACAAAAAAATCCTTAATCTACGAAAACCCGAACAAATTTTGCCCGGGTTGTTCGAAACCGAGGTATTGCCAGAACAATCGGCGTTGGAGTTTGTTAAAAAATTAACATAACTTTATTTTCATTCTTATGTCAGCTCACTTTCATCACATAGGCAACCCGGCGCGCTGGGAGGACGAGGAGAAATCTGTGTTCCAGCGGGGTGTCTTCTTTTCTGCCCGTCAGGCGTTGCGTCGCCATGCCACGGGCGGTAATATACTGATTGCCGCTACTGTTCTGGCCCTGATTGTGGCCAACATTCCGGGCATAAACAACGCATATTTCCACTTCTGGGACCAGGAGGTTCGCCTGCAGATCGGCTCATTCAACCTCTTCAGCCACGCCGGCCACCCCATGACGCTGATGGCATTCATCAACGACGCGCTGATGGCCATCTTCTTTTTCACCATCGGGCTGGAAATCAAGCGCGAGGTGCTGGTGGGCGAACTGTCATCGTTCAAGCAGGCATTGCTGCCCATCATGGCAGCCATCGGCGGCATGCTGGTGCCGGTGCTGATTTTCTTCCTCATGAGCCGCGGCACAGCCTACTCCGACGGCGCAGCCATCCCCATGGCCACCGATATCGCCTTCTCGCTGGGCGTGCTGGCAATGCTGGGTAAGCGTGTGCCGGTGTCGCTTAAGATTTTCCTTACCACTCTGGCCGTGGTGGACGACATCGGCGGCATCATCGTCATCGCAGCTTTTTACTCATCGCACATCGAGGGGATGCTCCTGCTCTATGCCGCAATCCTGCTGGGTGTCTTACTGTTAGGCTCACGCCTGCACATCAAGAGCAAGCTGTTCTACTGCACCATCGGCGTGGTGATATGGTTCCTGTTCCTGAACTCGGGCATCCATCCGACCATTGCCGGCGTACTGGTGGCTTTCTGCGTACCGGCCACACCCGTGTTCGCTCCCAAGAAATACATCCGCATCATCAAGCACTCCATTTCCCACTTCCGCAACGACGAGGACCCCGAGGACCTGGAGAAGCGGACCATCCTCGGCAAGGAGCAGATGAACTGGCTGAAAGAAGTCGAATCGGCTTCGGATAAGGTTATTTCGCCTCTGCAGGACCTTGAGGACTCCCTCCACCCTGTGGTGAACTATTTCATCCTGCCGCTGTTCGCCTTCGCCAACGCTGGTATACTCCTGCTTGGTATGGAACCGGCGTCGGTGTTCGAGGGCATTTCACTGGCAATCATCCTGGGCCTCGTGGCCGGCAAATTCCTGGGCATCCTAAGTTTCAGCTGGCTCACTGTCAAGCTCAAGCTCGCTCCCATGCCGGCACATGCCAACTGGCATATGATGTCGTCGGTTGCCATGCTCGGCGGTATCGGTTTCACGGTGTCGCTATTCATCGCCACCCTCACCTTTGACGGCGCCGACCCCGCACAGATGGCCCTGCTGGACCATGCAAAGCTCGGAATCGTGGTTGGGTCGGTAATTTCCGGCGTGGCAGCATTCATTTGGCTGCACCTGACCCTACCCAAGGGCGTTGCGCCTGATGCGGTCGAGGAGGAGTAAACGCTCCTTCAAACTGCCAGACAGGAGATTTGACAAAAAAATTTGCCGAAACGCTTGGCCGTTTCACACTTATTTGTTAATTTTGACGCGAAATGTTAAACGAGGGTTTTACCCTCAACTCCAAACCCTTCAATGAAAAAGCAAACCATCTGGATTCTTACCATACTTATGGCGGTGACTTTCATAGGGTTACTGTGCGTGCAGGTAATCTACATGAAGAATCTGATCAGCATCCGCAACGAGCAGTTCACCCAGGGAGTACGGCAGAGCCTGGTAGCCGTGGCGATGCATCTGGAGCAGGACGAGACGCGTCATTTCCTGGAAAAAGATGTGCGCGACGCCGAAAACTACCAGCCCACGGCCTACTCCGAAGAGAAAGCGCGCATCCCCGAGAGCCTGAAGTACAGCTTCACCACCCCCACGGGCCTCAAGGGCGACCTCACCATTCAGGGCGACCTGGGCAATATCCTGCACGAGAGCAGTCAGGGCCTCGGTGCGCACTACCGCACCATGCAGGACACCTACCGCGAACGTTACCTCTACCAGCGCGGCGTGCTGGACGACGTGGTGCTCAACATCATATCCAAGTCATCCTCGCGGCCTATCACCGAACGTGCCGACTCCACCCGCGTCCGCACATATCTCCGTCAGGAACTTGACACCCTGGGACTTAAGGTGCCGTTCGAATTCGCCATAGCCAACTATGCCGGCACAATCCTATACAAGTCGCCCGCATTCCAGGCCACAGCAGCTGACCGCGACAACATGTTCGTCCAGACCCTCTTCCCCAACGATGTCGCCGGGCCGCGCAACTACCTCAAGGTGTACTTCCCCACACGGCAGTCGTTCGTGACGCAGTCGCTCAGCTATATGATTCCGGCCTTTGCCTTCACCATTATCCTGTTGATAATCTTCGTGTTCACCATCATAGTGGCCTTCCGCCAGAAGAAGCTCACCGAGATGAAGAACGATTTCATCAACAACATGACCCACGAGTTCAAGACGCCCATATCGTCCATATCGCTGGCGGCGCAGATGCTCAACGACCAGACCGTTCGCAAGTCGCCCACGATGCTCCAGCAGATATCCTCCGTCATCACCGACGAGACCAAGCGCCTGCGGTTCCAGGTGGAGAAAGTCCTGCAGATGTCGATGTTCGACCGACAGAAAGCCAACCTCAAAATCGAAGAAGTTGATGCCAACCTGGCCATATTCAACATCGTGAACACTTTCAAACTTAAGGTAGCCAACTACGGAGGTACCATCGAGGCCAACCTCGATGCCATGAACGCCATCGTGGACGTGGACGAGATGCACTTCACCAACGTGATTTTCAACCTGCTGGACAACGCCGTGAAGTACCGCAGCCAGGAGCGTCCGCTGGTGCTGAACGTCAGCTCCCGCGACCTTTCAGACGACCGCCTGCGGATCAGCGTCCGCGACAACGGCATCGGCATCCGTCGCGACGACCTCAAGAAAATTTTCGAAAAATTCTACCGTGTGTCCACCGGCAACATCCACGATGTCAAGGGCTTCGGCCTCGGCCTGGCATACGTCAAGAAAATGATTACCGACCTCGGCGGTGAAATCACCGTGGAAAGCGAGTTCGGCCAAGGAACTGTATTTATAATTATATTACCCCTCTCTAAAAACTGAATTTATGGAAGACCGTATGCGAATTCTTCTTTGCGAAGACGACGAAAATCTGGGCATGCTCCTGCGCGAGTATCTCCAGGCAAAAGGATACAATGCCGACCTGCTGGTCGACGGCGAAGCCGGCTACAAGGCATTCCTCAAAGGCAAGTACGACCTGTGCGTGCTGGACGTGATGATGCCCAAGAAGGACGGTTTCACCCTGGCCCAGGAAATCCGCACCGTAAACTCCGAAGTGCCCATCATCTTCCTTACGGCCAAGTCGCTGAAGGACGACATCTTCGAAGGCTTCAAAATCGGCGCCGACGACTACATCACCAAACCCTTCTCCATGGAAGAACTCGTGTTCCGCATCGAGGCCATCCTGCGCCGCGTCAAGGGCAAAAAGGGCAAGGAAATCACCATGTACAAAATCGGCAAGTTCACCTTCGACACCCAGAAGCAGGTGCTCATGATCGGCGACAAGATTACCAAACTCACCACCAAGGAGTCCGAACTCCTGAGCCTGCTCTGCGCCCACATCAACGAAATTCTCGAGCGCAACTACGCCCTGAAGACTATCTGGATTGACGACAACTACTTCAATGCCCGCTCCATGGACGTGTATATCACCAAGCTGCGTAAGCACCTCAAGGAGGACCCGGACATCGAAATCATCAACATCCACGGCAAGGGCTACAAGCTCATTGCACCCGAACACACCGAACAATAAAATCCCGCATGTGGCGAGCCTCCCCGGCCCGCCACACTTATTCTTAAATATGGAGGTGGCGAGCAAAAATATGGAGGTGGCGAGCAAAAGTATGGAGGTGGCGAGCAAAAGTATGGAGGTGGCGAGCAAAAGTATGGAGGTGGCG
>CAYNHP010000039.1:14370-21580 GCA_964397235.1 uncultured Bacteroides sp.
AGCTCCCGCTCGCCACAATGTGTCTCTAAAGCAAGGAGCTTGCTGCGACATGCTCTTTTTTTTGGTAGTTGGCGATTTTATTAGTAAATTTGAGGCGTGAACCAATCGAGGACCATGATAAACGTAGTTATACCCGACTCCGAGCACCGACGCCTTCCTTTTTTTCTGGCGGCGGAGGAATGGGTGGCGCGAAATCTGGCCCCCGATGATTATTTTTTTGCCTGGCGTGTGAATCCGACGGTTATCTGCGGACGCCATCAGGAAATCGATAAGGAAGTAGACCTGTGCTACTGCCGCGAGGCGGGCATAGATGTGGTGCGACGTCGCAGCGGCGGAGGAACAGTGTTTGCCGACCGCAACAACTGGATGTTCTCCTATATCACACCCGGCGACGCTGTAACCACCACCTTCGCCCGCTATACCACCATGATTGCCGACACCCTGCGCGCCATGGACTTCAATGCGGAGCCAACAGGTCGCAACGACATCCTGGTGGACGGCGCAAAGGTTGCCGGCAACGCATTCTACCACCTTCCCGGACGGTGCATTGTCCACGGCACGATGCTGCTGGACATCGACATGGCGCACATGAGCCGCGCCATCACTCCCTCGCGGGCAAAGCTGGAGTCGAAGGGCGTCAAATCCGTGGCCTCGCGGGTGACGTCGCTGCGCGCCTGTGGCCTAACAATGAGCGTGGAGGACTTTGGAGCCAAAGTGACCGCCGGCTTGTGCGACCGCTCCATAACATTGATCCCCAATGACTTACGGCAAATAGAGGAGCTTGAGAAACGATACTATGCACCGGAATTTATGCGCATAGGGGCGCCCGGGAGCACTATAAGCAAGCGCATAGAGGGGGTAGGCACCGTCGCGGTGGCCCTGACGACCGATGCCAGCGGAACCATCGAAGACCTTAGCCTGACGGGCGACTTTTTCGCCGATGCCGACGCGCTGAAGGCCATGACAGCCGGCCTGCGCGGTCTCAAGAGAGAAGCCGTTGCCGAAGCAATCCGCGCCCACGGCTCCCCTATTACCGGTCTCGACCCCGAATCACTTGCAGAACTCATTACAGAACAAAAATAACCTTAAATATTCCATGGAAAATACTGAAATCAAGAAAACCTGCCTCCACGGGCGCCACACCGCGATGGGAGCGAAAATGTCGCCCTTCGCCGGATTCGACATGCCAATCGAATATGCCGGGCTCGACCGTGAACACAACGCCGTGCGCACCGCCGCGGGCGTGTTCGATGTGTCCCACATGGGCGAAGTGGAGGTGATGGGCCCTGAAGCCGCCAAGTTCGTGAACCATATCTTTACCAACGACGTCACCCCGATGCGCGTGGGTCAGGCCATCTACGGAATGATGTGCAAGGAGGATGGCGGCGTGGTTGACGACCTGCTGGTGTATAAATTCGCCGACGACCACTTCCTGCTGGTTATCAACGCCGGAAACATCGACAAGGATGTGGCATGGATAGCCACCCACGCCGTAGGCTACGACTGTGCCATCAAGGACCGCTGCAACGACTTCGGGCAGCTGGCCATCCAGGGCCCCGAAAGCGAGAAAGTGCTCAAGGACGTGCTCGGTCTCGACGGCTCCGACCTCGGTTTCTACACCTTCAAGGTGCTTCCGGGCGAACGCGAGGATGAGATTGTGATAATCAGCCGCACCGGCTACACCGGCGAGGACGGCTTCGAAGTGTACGCTTCCCCCGGCATGACGCTGAAAATGTGGGACGATCTCTCCATTGCCAACGTCGAACCCTGCGGCCTCGGTTGCCGCGACACCCTGCGCTTTGAGGTCGGCCTGCCCCTCTACGGCGACGAACTCACCGAGGAAATCACCCCCATCGAGGCCGGCCTGGGCATGTTTGTGAAGCTCGACAAAGAGGGTGGATTCATTGGCCGCGATGCCCTCGCCAAGCAGAAAGCCGAAGGCCCGCGCAAGAAACTCGTAGGCCTCGAAATCGACTCCCCCGCCACCGCCCGCCACGGCTTCGAAGTGCTCGACCTCGAGGGCGCCGTCGTAGGCCACATCACCACCGGCTACAATTCCATCTCCGTGGGCAAGAACATCGCCATGGCCATGGTCGACGCCGACTATGCCGGGATTGGCTCCAAGCTGCAGGTGAAAATCCGCCGCAAGCTCGCCCCCGCAACCGTGGTAAAAAAACGCTTCTACACCCCCAACTACAAGAAATAAGGTTGTCCATAAACCTTAAACCCTAAACTTTAAACATTAAACATTAAACCATATACCCACAATGAGCAAGCTTTATTATCTTCCCACCCACGAATATATCAAGGTCGACGGCAACGAAGGCTACGTCGGCATCTCCGAATTCGCAGCCAAAGAGCTGGGCGTAGTGACCTATGTAGACATGCCCGAAGAAGGCGACGAAGTGACCGCCGGCGAGGAATTCGGCGCCATCGAAAGCCGCAAAGCCGCCTCCGACCTCTTCTCGCCCGTGAGCGGCGAAGTGGTTGAAGTGAACGCCGACCTCGAGGACAATCCCAAACTCGTGAGCGAGAACCCGATGGAGAACTGGATCATCAAGGTTACCATCGCCGACCCCTCTGAGCTCGAAGGCCTCATGGACCAAGCCGCCTACGACGAATTCTGCGCAAACGAAAAGCACTGATCAGCGATGAGCACCCACCGTTATCTACCTCACACCGAGGAGGACATAGCGCGGATGCTGAAAGCCTGTGGAGCCGACACGTTGGACGACCTCTACGCCGACGTGCCCGCTTCGCTGCGTCTGAAAGCTCCCTATGCGCTTCCCGCATCCAAGAGTGAGCCGGAAGTGGAAAGCTACTTCCGCGCCGCCGACCGCGCAAACCGCCCCCTGCGTTGCTTCGCAGGCGCCGGTTACTATCACCATTTCACCCCGGCGGCCATTCCCGCCATCCTGAGCCGCTCCGAATTTCAGACAGCCTACACACCCTACCAGCCTGAGATTTCGCAAGGCACGTTGCAGTACATATTCGAGTACCAGAGCATGATGTGCACCCTCACGGGCATGGACGTGTGCAACGCATCGATGTACGACGGGGCCACGGCTACTGCCGAGGCCGTAATCATGTCTGTTGCTTCCGCCCGCAAGAAGAAGCGCGTGCTGGTGTCGCAAACGGTCAATCCTGCAGTGCGTCAGGTGGTTTACACCTATGCCACCGCCGCAGGCATCATCATTGAAGAGGTTCATGAAGAAGATGGAGTGACATCACGCCGTGCACTCGAGCAGCAGCTTGGCGCGGGCGATGTTGCCGCCGTGCTGGTGGCTTCGCCCAACTACTATGGTATCCTGGAAGACTTCACGGGCGTGGCCGAACTCTGCCACAACTATAAGACCCTGCTGATTATGAACTGTGAGGCCGCAGCACTGGCCACCATTAAGAGTCCCGGCGAATGGGGCGCCGACATTGCCTGCGGCGAAGCTCAGTCGCTCGGCATGCCGCTGAATTACGGCGGTCCCAGTCTGGGCTACCTCTGCTGCAAACAGCCGCTGATGCGCAAACTCCCTGGCCGCATTGTCGGTGCTACCACCGACTCCGAGGGTCGCCGGGCCTTCGTGCTCACCCTCCAGGCCCGCGAGCAGCACATCCGTCGCCAGAAAGCGACCTCGAACATATGCTCCAACCAGGGTATGATGACCCTGCACGCCGCCATGTATATGGCTCTGATGGGTGCCGAAGGTCTCCGTAAGGTGAACAAACTTGGCTTCGATGCTGCCCACGCCCTGGCTGAAGGGCTGGTCGCCACGGGCAAAGTGCACATGCGCTACTCCGGTAAGCCCTACCTGCACGAGTTTGCCGTCGAAACTGTGGAACCGCTCACCGCCGACGCCATGCTCGATGCGCTGAAGCAAGCCGACATCCTCGGTGGCGTCAGACTCACCGGGAACTCCCTTCTCATAGCCGCCACAGAAATGTGCTCACCGGCTGATGTTCAAGAATATATCAACGTAGTTAAAGCATTGTAGCCATGAATAAGAACCTGTATGCCCCTCTGATTTTTGAGCACTCCCACGCAGGCCGTCATGGCGTGGACCTGCCCGACTACCACTACCCCGAACACGCCCACGCGCTCCCCGCCGACCTCCTGCGCGAGGTCGCACCCGAGCTGCCCGAGGTTGACGAGCCCACCGTGGTTCGCCACTACACCAACTCGTCGGGCAACAACTTCGGCGTGGACACCGGCTTCTATCCGCTGGGGTCGTGCACCATGAAATATAACCCCAAGGTTAACGAGGCGATGATAGGCGTTGCCGGCATTGCCAACCTCCACCCCTACCAGCCGGCCGACACCGTTCAGGGTGCGCTGAAAATTTACTACGACCTCCAGCGGGCGCTGAGCGAAATCGGCGGCATGGCTGAATTTACCCTCAACCCCTTTGCAGGCGCCCACGGCGAATACACCGGCCTGATGGTAATTCGCCAATATTTCATCGCCACCAACCAGCCGATGCGCCGCAAGGTGCTTGTGCCCGACTCGGCCCACGGCACCAACCCCGCCAGCGCCGCCATGGCCGGCTTCGACATCGTCGAGGTCAAGAGCAAGGCCGACGGAACGGTTGACATTGACGACCTCCGCTCCAAGCTCAACGAGGAGGTTGCGGCCATGATGATGACCAACCCCAACACGGTGGGCATGTTCGAAAAGGGCATTCCCGAAATAGCCGAGGCCGTACATGCAGCCGGCGCGATGATGTACTACGACGGGGCGAACCTCAACCCCATGCTCGGCGTCGCTCGTCCGGGTGACATGGGCTTCGATGTGATGCACATCAACCTGCACAAGACCTTCTCGACGCCTCACGGTGGCGGCGGTCCGGGCGCAGGTCCCGTTGGCGTACGCGCCGGCCTGGAAGCTTATCTGCCCAACCCCCGCGTGGTGCGCGACGGCGACAACTACGGAGTGGCATGCGAGCCCGATGCCTTCGGCCGCATCTCCGGATGGCTGGGCAACTACGCCGTCTACGTCCGTGCCCTGGCATACATCATGACCATGGGGGCCGAGGGTCTGGCAAAGGTCGGACCGCTGGCAACGCTTAACGCCAACTATGTGATGCACAAGCTCATGGACCTCTACGAGCTTCCCATCGCCGGCCCGTGCAAGCACGAGTTCGTGTTCGACGGCCTCAAGGACAAGAGCACCGGCGTGACGACCCTTAACGTGGCTAAAGCCCTGCTGGACTACGGCTTCCATGCGCCGACAATCTACTTCCCGCTGCTCTTCCACGAGTCGCTGATGATAGAGCCGACCGAGACAGAAACGCCCGAAACGCTGGATGCCTTCGTTGAGGTGATGCGCAACATCGCCAAAGACGCTTCGGCTAACCCCGACAAGATTAAGAATGCGCCCTACACCACGCCCGTGACACATCCGGACGAGGACGAGGCTGCGCTGAACCCCATCGTAACCTACTCCGCTCTATGCGCCAAGCAGATGTGATAATAATCGGTGGCGGTCCCGGCGGCTACGAAGCAGCCGCCCGGGTCGCCGACGCCGGCGCTGACGTTGTCCTTATCGAAAAGGACCTCCTTGGCGGCACATGTCTGAACCGCGGCTGCATCCCCACCAAGACCCTGCTGGCGGCTTCGCACGCCGCTGCTGAAGTGCGCCGCGCCGGTCGTTTCGGTGTGGAAGTCGGCGGGCCGGTGGTTGACTATGGCAAGGCTCACGAACGTGTGGCCGAGGTTACGGACGAGCTCCGTTCTGCCATCGAGTCCATGCTTGCCAAGGTGCAGGTTATCAAGGGCGAAGCTGTGTTTACGCCCGATGGCAATGTCCGTGTTGGCGACGAGATATTCCATGCGCCCAAGATTGTCATTGCCACCGGTTCGTGCCCTGCCTCGCTTCGCGTTCCCGGCGCCGAATATGCCATCAATAGCGACGAGTTCCTCAAACTGAGCCGCCTGCCGGAGTCCGCAGTGATTATCGGTGGCGGGGTTATCGGCCTGGAGTTCGCAAGTTTGCTCAATGGCCTCGGTTGCGCTGTGACGGTGGTGGAATACTGCCCCGAAGTGCTCCCGGGCGTCGACTCCGACATTGCCAAGCGCCTGCGCTCGTACCTCAAGCGTCAGGGCATCGACATCATCACCGGGGCTGCCGTGACGGCTATTGATTCCGACCGGACTGTGCATTTCACCGTCAAAGGCAAGGAAAAGACGGCTCAAGCTGAGTGCGTAATCTGCGCTGTGGGGCGCCGACCAGTAGTGCCTCAGGGCGTTGCGGAGGCGGACATAGAGCTCACCGAGCGTGGGTTCATCCGGGTAGATGACGACTTCCGCACTACCCGCGAGGGCGTGTTCGCGGTCGGCGATGTGAACGGGCGGTGTATGCTCGCGCATGCCGCCACGGCGCAGGCCATGCAGGTGATGTGCGGCGAGAAGCACCCCAAGGCGATGCCTGCAGTTGTGTTCACCGACCCCGAAGTGGCCACGGTTGGCCTTTCGGACGGCGAAGGACTTCGCGCCATCAAGCGCCCCTACGGAAGCAACGGCAAGGCTTTGGCCTCCGGCGAGACCGACGGATTGGTGAAGATTGTTCTCGACGGCGAAGATTGCGTGGTGGGCGTGCACATCGTTGGACCACATGCCAGCGACCTCATCGCCGTAGCCACCCCTCTGGTAGAATACCACCGACCGCTCCCCGCCGATGTAATCTTCGCCCACCCCACCCTGGCAGAGATACTCAAAGCGTGAGGCGCCTATACACATGACTTCAAGGAGCAAGCTCCTTGCACGAAAGACAAAAAATATTGCTCCGTAGAGCCAATGATTGGAGGGGAGACGTCCACGTCTCCCTCTTTCGCAAGCCGGTAGGTCTGGAGACCTACCCTCCCAGGTGATTGTGGCGAGCGGGAGCTCGCCACCTCCATACCTTAGCAATCAGGGGAGCTCGCCAACTCCATAACTTGGACGCATAGCTCGCCACACACGTAGAAAAAGCACCGCTCTCCAATGGAGGGCGGTGCTTTTTATGGGAGGGATTGGAATTATTCAGCTTTGCCGGCGGAGCCGAGAACGTTCACGATTTTGTGACGATAGAGTTTCTCCATGTTGTCGCGGGCCGGACCGAGGTACTTGCGGGGGTCGAATTCGGCGGGCTTTTCAGCGAATACCTTGCGAACAGCGGCGGTCATAGCCAGACGGCTGTCGGAGTCGATGTTGATTTTGCAAACAGCGCTCTTGGCAGCCTTGC
>CAYNHP010000040.1:0-21060 GCA_964397235.1 uncultured Bacteroides sp.
TATTCGTCTTCGTTGAAGAGGAAGTCGTCTTTGGAGGGGTAGTCGGGCCAGATGTCTTCGATGGATTCGTAGATTTCGCCTTCGTCTTCGATTTCCTGGAGGTTTTCAATCACTTCCATGGGCAGGCCGCTGCGCATTGCGTAGTCGATGAGCTCGTCTTTGGTGGCGGGCCAGGGTGCATCTTCGAGTTTTGATGCCAGTTCGAGTGTCCAGTACATATTCTTGAGATTTTTGGTTTCTGTAAAAAGTGCGCAAAGATAAGAATTTTATCTGTACTAACAATCGGCCGACCAAAAAATTTCGTCGCGACCGTTAAAAATATTTATTGCGCGGCTCAGAATGAAGAGATAGTCGCTCAGACGGTTGATGTATCGTAGAATCGCAGGGTCGACGGGGTTCCGGAGGGCCAGGATTCGCCGTTCGGCCCGTCGGGCCACGGTGCGCGCAATGTTCGCGCGGGCGGCGCCGGGGTGGCCTGTTGGCAGCACGAAGCGGTTGTGGCGGGGCAGGGCGGCGTCGAGTTCGTCGATGGCGGTTTCGAGTTCGGCGATTGTGCTCTGAGGCAGCGGGCGCGGTTGCCAGGTGGATTCGGGCTCGGTGGCCAGGGCTGCCCCGATGTCGAACAGGGTGTTCATGGCCTTGAGGAGCACCGCACGGGCGGCTTCGGGGGTGGCGCTTTCGGCGTAGAGCAGGCCGAGCCAGGAGTTGAGCTCGTCGACGGTGCCGTAGGCCTCGAGGCGAGGGTCGGTTTTGGCAACGCGGGTACCTCCGACCAGGGAGGTGGTGCCGGCGTCGCCGGTGCGGGTGTAGACGGTCGATTTCTTTGCCATGGTCAGTTGTTCGGGGTGAGGGTTGCCAGAGTCGATTCCACTTCTTCGATGGTGCGGCACACATGGAGGATGGTCATGGCTTCGGGGTCGATCAGGCCATGGCGGCACATGAGGTTGAGCTGCTCCAGGAGTGGGTCGAAGATGCCGTCGAGGTTGGCCAGGACGATTGGTCGCGGCTGGCGGGTGAAGTTGAGGTAGGAGAATGTGGTGGCGAATTCGTCGAGGGTACCGTAGCCGCCGGGGAGCACCACGAAGATGTCGGAAAGGATGTCCATGGTCCGCTTGCGCTCGTCCAGGCTGCCGGTGGTGAGCTTCATGTCGTTGGCCGGACAAACGCGTGCGCGCAACCGCGCCGGGATTACGCCCACCACTTTGGCTCCGGCGTCCTTTGCGGCATTTGCAACGATGGTCATAAGGCCGGCGTTTACGCCACCGTAGACCAGCGTGGCGCCGCGCGAGCCGATCCACTGCCCCAGCGTTCGGGCGGCTTCCACCCAGTTTTGGGGTAAGTTTTCGCGAGCGGAGCAATAGACGGCGATTCGGGGTGTGTTCATATGAATCTGCATGTTAAGGGCCGGGGCCCGTTCATTTCGGCAAATATACAACTTTTTTCGCACATTACTCTAATTAAGCCGCGTCGAATCTCACGTAGGGAGCCGGTTTGCCCATGAGGTCTTGTGCTGAGGGCTGTGGGGCGGTGCTATGCGCGCGTTTTGATGCTCTCTTTTTTTTATGTGCACTATGGCAATCGCCGCAAAAACGAAGACGGGAAAAGGTAAGCGCAGCGTTGTTTTCGCACTATTTTCGCACATATTCAGCCTGACCCCCTCCGGCGACCCCCTCCGGCAAAAACCGACTATGAACATGCCGTTAGAACGCTTGTATGCAAATACATATCCCATTAAATTACGGGACCCCCACGGAGAAAAACCGAGCAAATCCGAGGCAAAAACCGACAATGGGGGTCGGAGAAAAAATTGAGAGATGAACGAGGTATAAAATCCCGGGGATAAGCCTCCATAAACCCGCACCCGAAAAAATTCCGAAAAAATTCCGAAAGAATTCCGAAAAAATACCGAAGTTTCGGGCGAAAAAGTAAATCAAAAATAATTTTTAGTGAACAAGAACTATGACAAATATTTTGAGTGAAGCCCTTCGTCACATAAAATCCGGACCGGTTTAGGGGCGAGGTGGGTGGCGCACAAGGCTCCGGCCTTTGCCGCCTGGGTAAGGGCCTCCCGGACTTGCGGTGCCGTTAGATTCGAGGCGTAGTTGCGCCCGAGTTTGTCGATGAGCACGGCAGTGACGGCATCTCCGCACCCTTCGGTGTCGACCACCTCACCCGGCGGCACGGCAGCCGGAATATGAACCCACGGGGCGCCGTACAGACTGAACCGAATACCCTCTGAGCCAAGGGTCTGGATGAAGAGTTTGTCGGGGAATTCTGCACAGAAGCCGACGTCAGGGACATTTTCGTCGGAAAACTTGATGATATGTGCCGCCCGGACTGCTTTGGCGACGGCTGCTGGGTCGGATAAGCCCTCGCATTCATACACCACCATTGCTCCGCGGCGACCAAACTCCTCCGCCAGGGCGCGGGGGCCGGCCATGGGGCGGTCGAAGAAATAGACCTGAGGCGTCTCCTCCACCGAGGCTAAGAATTCCGGGACCTCATCGCGCACACGAAGTTCCCGCACGGCTCCGAAGCGCCCCTTGGGCCCGAAGGTGCTGATGGACCGCTTGCGTAGGCCTGTGAGCTGGTCATAGCGATGGGTTACGCGCAAGCCGCAGAAGCCACCCTTCTCAGAGAACGTCACGTAGCGGCAGTCGCAACCCCGGGCGGCCAGACTTTCGGCCAGCTTTCGGCCTCCGTCGCCGTCCCATAGTTTGATTTGCGGCCGTGCGTTCCACCCCAGGGCGGCAAGGCGTGCGAGCACATTGCCGCAGGTGCCACCGGCCTCGGCGGCGACGGGTTCCTCCGTCCACTGCCGCGCGCCGAACCCCCGTGGATATGTGCGCAGGGAGATTATGTCGTAGTTGAATTGCCCGCTGGCAATGAGGATTGGCCGTTTCATATCACATATTATATGTGTTGCAAAGTTAGCGGGAATTGTCGGGGTTTACAAATATTTTTTGAGGTGAAGGCAAAGGCATTATGTCAATTTGCAGATTGAGAAGTTGACAATTTGACTTTTGACGCAAGGTCGAAGGGCGGGGCGCCCGCGGAAAAAATCCGAAAAATCCGCATATTCTTTTGAGATAAGAATTTTTTTTGTATCTTTGCGACAGGCTAATATCATAGCAACTTAAATCAATACCATACCATATGACAAACATTTTTACTCGTACACTGGCTGCGGCAACGCTGATGGCAGGCTTATGCCCGATCTGGAGCTACGCTGCCGACGAAGCCTATCCCATCAACTTCCCGGCTGATGCGAAAATCGACATCACCAACCGCCACCTCGAGGGCGTGATTCTGACCACCTCCGACGGCGAACAGCACGTGGCCATCAATCAGGCCGACGACAAGCTGCTCTACCACGACGCGACCAAATACTGCTTCACCGCGCTTTCGGGCGACGACGTGGTGCCCGTGTTTGACTGGACCGGCTCGTGGATGCACGGCTACGTGTACCTCGACCGCGCCAATGACGGCAAATTCGACGCCATAGTAGGCGAAGAGGGCGCCATCCCCGAAAACAGCGATGTAATGGCCTTCGCATTCTACGACGGCTACACCAGCGAGGGCAAGCAGGCCGGCAACAGCAACCCCGGCGTGAACCCGCCCGCCTTCACTCTTCCCGACCTCGAACCGGGCCTCTACCGCATGCGCTACAAGGTTGACTGGAACTCCATCGACCCCGGTGGCAACGACGATAACGGCGTGATACATCAGCAGTTAATCACCGCCAACAACGGTGCAATCGCCGACGTGATGATCTATATCCACGACGTCCAGAGCGACATCAGCGTGGTGTCCGAGCACGGCAAGGTGTGCAACGCTGAGGGCGTGGACATCACCGAGACCCAGGCACCCACCGGCAAGCCCCTCAAGCTCGTCTTCCTGCCCGATGCAGGCTACTGCGTTGGCGGCGTGAAGGTTGAGAACGGCTATGACCTCGACCTCCCCGAAGGCGTAACTGCCGCAGGTCATGGTCTGGACTGGCGTACCACCGAAATTCCTGCCCACCAGATTGTTAACAACGAGGTGACCGTTCCCGCATCGTGCACCGTCGGCAACATGAAAATCACCGTGACCTATGTTGACAAGGGCATCGCCTCCGCCGAGGACTATGCCTGCGCTCTGAGCGGCACCAAGGCCGAAGGCGAAGGTTTCAAGAGCGTCACCATCACCTCAGGAGCTGAAGGCATCCACACCTCCAAGGCTACCGTGGCCACCGACCAGCGCCACTTCTTCCACAAGGAAAGCGTGCTGCATGCCGACTGCGGCGGCGACATCGTTCCCGGCTTTGAATTTGAAGGCGACGCAGTTCCCGTTCACTTCTACGTTGACTTCAACCACGACGGCGCCTTCGTAGCCGCCATGGGCGAGGAAATGGCCACCGCCAAGTCCGACGCCACCATGAGCGCCATCGAGCTGCCCGAAACCTTCACCCCCGGCGTTTACCGCGCACGTATGGAAGCTGAAGGCGTGGCTGCAGTGGACTTCCTGCTCAACATCCACAACCCCGAATGCAAGATTCTCCTTGACGTGGCCAACGGCTATGTCACCGGCGAAGAGAACCACGGTCTTGCCGCCAGCGTAGCCTATGGTTCCGACGGCCTCACCCTCACACCCCATGCCACCCTCCCCGGCTACAGCGCCTCCAGCCTGACGCTGCGCCATGGCCACAACCTCAACGGCCCGGCTGAAATTCGCGGTAACCGCCAGTGGGAAGAAATCGAACTGCCCACCGACAAGGCCACCAAGATTGATGCCAAGGCCCTCAACGGCGACATCATGATCAGCGGCGTTTACGAACCCGCCGAGGACGGCGAATGGGAAGCCATCTGGAGCGACGAATTCAACGGCACCTCCCTGGATATGGACAAGTGGAGCTACCACCCCCGCTACTCCTCCGTTTGGAACCGCTACATCGCCCAGGGCGACGAATGCCCCGTAGTGAACAAGGTCGGCGACGGCATGTACACCGCCTACTGCATCAAGACTCCCGAGGAATTCAAGCCCGCAGAAAAGCAACCGATGATTTCGGGCGCCATCTACACCGCCGGCAAGTTCTACTGCCTCAACGGCTGGATTGAAGCCCGCGTGAAGACCACTCCCCACAAGGGTAATTTCCCCGCCTTCTGGATGATGCCCACCACCTCCATGACCTGGCCGCGCGCCGGCGAAATGGACATCTGGGAGCAGATCAACACCGAGAACAAGGCTTACCAGACCATCCACTCCGCCTGGGCCAACCCCGGCGACACCAACCTTGGCAAACCCGCCGTGGCCAGTCCTGCAAAGGGTGGCAGCTGCGAGGTTGACCCCACCGAATGGCATATTTATGCCCTCGAATGGAACCAGGATGCACTCAACTTCTATGTGGACGGCAAGCTTGACTTCACCTACAAGAACATGCACTACTCCGACGAAGTATACACCGAGTTCCTCTGCTGGCCCTTCTCCAAGCCCTTCTACATCATCTGCAACCAGTCGGTAGGCAACGGCTCGTGGGCAGCAGCACCCGACGTTGACTTCACCTACCACACCGAGTTCGACTACGTCCGCGTATATCAGAAGAAAGGCGAATTTGAGTACTACTCCAAGGCCGACGGCCTCGTTTCCGGCCTCGAGAATGTGGTTGTAGCAGAAGCAACCGATTTCGACCCCGAGCAGCCCATCGAGTACTTCAACCTCCAGGGCATGCGCGTGAGCGGCCACAACCTCACCCCCGGCGTTTATATCCTCCGCCAGGGCAACCTCACTGCCAAGCACTTCGTGAAGTGATTCGGAGATAATTAGATTGACATGCGGAAGCGTCCCGACCGGGGCGCTTCCTTTTTTGGAAGCATGTGCGCCCGTATCCGGCTGAGCGCGCTGAATGGCCGGTTTCGTCTCTGGGACGGTGTGGGTAGCAGATGGATATTGTACCGGAGTGTTCAGGTTCTGCATGCGTGCGGCGGACGGTCGCTCCGGGGTTGATACGTTGGGCAACGGACGCCGGCTTTGTGCCGGAACGGCGTTCGGTGCAGGAAGGGGGGTGGATAGGGGTCGGTGTGTGGTTGGCCGTAGAAGCGACTTCCGCAGGGGGAGTTTCCACGGTGTCAGCCACTTGCTCAGGGCTTTGCACAGGGCTTTGCGCGGGCTCCTGTTCGGGCTCCTGAGGCTTGGGTGCGACGGGTGTTTTGCGCTTTTGGGCGCGGTCGAGTTCGAGGCGGATAAAGCGGAAGGCTATCCGGGCCACCGGGTCGGCGATGTGGAGGACTTCGCCGGTGCGGGCATAATGGACCACTGCATGATAGAAGGCGTACTCCACTTCGGGCCCGTAGCCGTCGAGAGCTTCGGCCCATTCAAGATTAAATACAAAGGTGTTTTTCGTTTTCATAGCGTTGATTAAGTTTGCGCTGCAAAGTTACGACAGAAATTTGCGAAAAGTTGTGCACTTTGCACACTTGGACTTAGGCGAAACTGAGAAAGCATCTAAGTGGCTGAATTTTCGGAAGAACCGGGTGCGTAGAAATTTTTCGAAGGCTTATCTGCACAGCGGAACGAGGTGTGGGACAGGGAGTTGTGTGCTCTTTGAGTTTTTGCTTTTGGCACGATTGGTTACACTTTTCCACGCTTTTCCGGCATTTTTGGCCGAAAAAAATTTCGGCCTGCGGGGTGATTGAGGACGGGGCTGAAGCCCCGGCACCCGGACAAACCGCCTGCCCCTCGGTGCTCCATACCGCTGCGGGTTCCTGGGCGGGGCTGCCCAATGTGGCGAGCGGGAGCACGCCACCTCCATACGGCCGCGGGTTTCTTGATACTGAGGAAAATGCAAAAGCGATTGGCCTGGGGTCAATCGCTTTTGGGGTGGTGAGGGCCGGGGGTTACTCGGCGTAGAGGTTTTCTTCTTTCTGGGGGATGTAGTGGTCGACGAGTCTGTCGATTTTCTTGAGGTCGGGCTTGCCTGCTTTGTAGTCCACCAACAGGCCGACAGGGTATAGGTCGGGGTCGGAAGCGGACTGGAAGTCGGCGGCGTCCTCGGAATAATCGCCATCCTCGACTGCGTCGGCCTCGATGGCATAGTCGCTGTAGGCAATGGCGCTTTCAGCATCCTTATGGCGTTCGATGCCCACAAGGAGGGTTGTGGGGATGATGCTGATCTGAGGGTCCTCACCCCAATCTTCGGGGTTGTTCAGTACTTCAGCCACCTGAGCGGCAATAGCGTCGGAGAGTTCTTTGCGTGTCATAACTATTTTTTATTTTCATAACACGCCAGTGGCCCAAATGGTTGCAAGGCCCCGGAAAATACCCCACCGGGGCGGCGGCAAAACGAATACTGGATGGCAAGTCGGCGTCCGTGCGGACGCCTTTTTGATGCGGTTTAAAAAACCGACAGCGCCGGAGGCGCAATCGGTTACTATAAATCAACGTCCTAACGGACGTTCCAAAGATTCCACGCAGGTTAATGAGCTAACCGGAGCGAAATTTTATTTGGAAAGATGGGGAATATTTATTACATTTGCCTTTGTAAACCCAAACTTGAAAGATATGGCTAAAGTAAAGGGAGCTGTTACCATCGAGGAGAACCGCTGCAAGGGTTGCGACCTGTGCGTGGTGGCCTGCCCGACTGATGTGCTCAAGCTCCAACCCAAGGAGGTCAACGACCGCGGCTACCACTACGCATACGCCGCCAACCCCGAGGCATGTATCGGCTGCGCGGCCTGTGCAACGGTGTGTCCGGACGCGTGTATAGAAGTGTACCGCATAAAGCTCTAAAACTCACCACTATGGAACAAGAAATAAAACTGATGAAAGGCAACGAGGCCATAGCGCACGCTGCCATTCGCTACGGGGCCGACGGCTATTTCGGCTACCCCATCACGCCGCAGTCGGAGGTGCTGGAGACCCTTGCGGAGATGCGCCCCTGGGAGACCACGGGCATGGTTGTGCTTCAGGCCGAAAGCGAAGTGGCCGCCATCAATATGGTTCTTGGCGGGGCTGCTACGGGCAAGGCTGTGATGACCTCGAGTTCGTCGCCGGGCGTGAGCCTCAAGCAGGAGGGTATTTCTTACCTGGCCGCTTCGGAACTCCCGGCACTGATTGTGAACGTGATGCGCGGCGGCCCGGGCCTTGGCACCATCCAGCCCTCGCAGGCCGACTATTTCCAGGCCACCAAGGGCGGCGGCCACGGCGACTATCACCTCATCGTGCTGGCGCCGGCAACCGTCCAGGAGATGGCCGACTTTGTGGCCCTCGGGTTCGACCTTGCTTTCAAGTACCGCAATCCGGCCATGATTCTGGCCGACGGCGTGGTGGGTCAGATGATGGAGAAGGTGGTTCTGCCGCCCCAGCGTCCGCGTCGCACCGAGGCCGAAATCGAGGCTCAATGTCCATGGGCCGCATGCGGCAAGGGCAAGCGTAAGCACCGCAACGTGATCACCTCCCTGGAGCTTGATTCGGCCAAGATGGAAGTCAACAACCTGCGTTTCCAGGACACTTACCGCCGCATCGAAGAGAACGAGGTGCGCTACAAGGAATATTACACCGACGACGCTGAGTACCTGATAGTTGCTTTCGGTTCGATAGCACGCATCTGCCTCAAGGCCATCGAGGAAATGCGCGAGGCAGGTATCAAGGTAGGTATGCTCCGGCCCATCACCCTATGGCCCTTCCCCACGGCCCGCATCGCCGAACTCGGGCGCCGGGTCAAAGGCATCCTGACGGTGGAACTCAACGCCGGCCAGATGATCGAAGACGTGCGTCTGGCTGTAGAAGGCGCCGTGCCGGTGCATCACTTCGGCCGCATGGGTGGCATCGTGCCTAACCCGGGCGAGGTCACCGAAGCCCTCAAACTTCATTTTACCGAGCTTGCATAATCCAGAATCTCATGAGCGAACAAGATATCATAAAACCGGAAAATAAGGTTTACGCCCGTCCGCGCCTACTGCTGGACAACCATACCCACTACTGCCCCGGGTGCTCCCACGGCGTGGTTCACAAACTGGTTGCAGAAATCCTGGACGAGATGGGCCTTGAGGACCGCACCATAGCCATCGCTCCTGTTGGCTGCGCGGTCTTTGCCTATAACTACATAGATGTTGACTGGATCGAAGCGCCGCACGGCCGCGCGCCGGCCCTTGCCACGGCAGCCAGCCGCCTGAACCCCGACCGCATGGTGTTCACCTATCAGGGCGACGGCGACCTGAGCGCCATCGGCACCGCCGAAACCATCCACTCCTGCAACCGTGGCGAGAACATCACCATCATCTTCATCAACAACGCCATCTATGGCATGACCGGCGGCCAAATGGCGCCCACGACGCTTCTGGGCATGAAGACAGCCACCACACCCTACGGCCGCACCGTAGAACTCAACGGCTACCCCCTGGCCATCACCAACCTGCTGGCGCAGCTGGACGGCACCTGCTATGTGACCCGTCAGGCCGTGCACACCCCCGGGGCCGTGCGCAAAGCCAAAGCCGCCATCAAGAAGGCTTTCGAGAACACGCTGGCCAAGAAGGGGACATCGGTAGTGGAAATCGTATCCACCTGTAATTCAGGCTGGAAACTCACTCCGGCGCAGGCCAACGACTGGATGGTGGAGCATATGTTCGAAAAATACCCGCTGGGCGACCTCAAAAACGAATAATCATGAAAGAAGAAATAGTAATAGCGGGCTTCGGCGGCCAGGGAGTCCTCTCGATGGGCAAAATCCTCGCCTACGCAGGCCTGATGGCCGACCTCGAAGTAACCTGGATGCCCTCATACGGGCCCGAGCAGCGTGGAGGCACAGCCAATGTGACTGTGATCCTGTCCGACAAACCCATCAGCAGCCCTGTGCTGGACAGCTACGACACCGCTGTGGTGCTCAACCAGCAGAGTCTGGACAAGTTCGAAAGCAAGGTTAAGCCCGGCGGAACGCTCATCTACGACCCCACGGGCATCCACCGCCTGCCCACGCGCACCGACATCCGCGTAGTGCCCGTGGATGCCATGGAGGCCTGCATACGCCTGAATAACTCCAAGACCTACAATATGGTGCTCCTCGGCGCCCTGCTCAAGTGCCGTCCCATCGTCGAAATCGACGCCGTGATCCGCGGCCTGCGCAAGACTCTCCCCGAACGCCACCACCACCTGCTGCCTCTCAACGAGCAAGCTCTCCGCGAGGGCATGGCCCTGGTGTAACACCGCGTATACAATGAGCGTCCCTTGCAGCCTCGGTTGCAAGGGACGCTTGTTGCGTGGAGGAGAGAAGATTGAGCGGGATTAATCTTGATTTTACTTGATTAAGCGTGAAAAATCGGGGTGGGGGAGGCTTCGACGGCCCGCAGTTCAGGGTCGAGTGGAGTTGGATACGTGTTGATTACTTGCCAAAAGTGGGTTGCGAAGGGTACTTTTGGCAAGTAATCAGCTTCTGGGACGGAATAAGCAACTGCTCTCCAACTGCATGTTTATTGCCGCAGAGTATTTGTTTGGACGCGCGCCGTTAGAGGTTATAAGGACAGGGATAACTGATTTATAAGAAGGCATATAGCGTTGCAGTACGCTTACCTTGGTCATGATGTTGGCAAGCGCCTCCGCTGAGAGGATATAACCTGCCGGGGCATATTTGATTTCGCATACATTCATCAGATTATCGGCGCGGTCGATGAGCAGGTCAATCTGCACCCCCGGATGTTCATCATTCTTCGGCACATGCCAAGAGAATACAGGGGCTTTTATGCCGCCAATTCCGAGGGCCTCTTTTATTTGGCGTGTATGAATTAAGCAAACCTTCTCGAAGGCCAGCCCGCTCCAGGTGTTTACAGTCGGAGTGTTTATCGACTTCAGCCAGAAATCGTCCTCTGCTGCAGGAGAATTTTTAAGGAATTGGAAGTAAAAGAGTGTGTAACAATCCATCAGTTGGTAGATTGCATCCTTGAGTTTTTTATCCGTGTGGCAGTATTTTCGCACGAATCCGCACTCGCTAAGTTCCTCAAGCACCTTTGTTAGCTGCCCGTTGCTTGAGAGTTTGGTTTTTTTGATTATTTCATCGCGAGTGAGGCCTGACTTTTTGCCCGCAAGCGCCTCCACCACCTTTATATACTTGTCCGGGTGGGTGAACATTGACGCGTAGATGTATTCAAACTCACTATGTAGTTCGCTATTGGAGCCAAAGAACAGGTCGTTGATATTTTGAGCAATGCTCTTTTGGGGTGATAGTTTGGTCCAATAATAGGGGACGCCACCGAGTACCATATATCCCTCCAGGATCATGTTTCGGTTAAAAGGCAGTCCGCGGTGGTGCACGAGTTCTTCACACTCGGCCAAAGTAAATTGTTTCAAGGAAATACGTCGCGTCACCCTGTTGTAAAGACCACCTTTGTTTTTGATTATTTTGTTGATAATCCATGAGGTTGCGCTTCCGCAAATGATAAGCAGGATGTCATTACGTGCCGAAGCCCAGGCATTCCAAAAGTGCTCCAGGGCGGACACGAATTGGGAGTTGCGCGCATCCATCCATGGGAGTTCGTCCAGAAAAATGATTTTGCGCTTCATGCTTGAGCTTTCGATAAGCTTTTTCAGGAGCATGAAGGCTTCGAACCAGTTTTGAGGCCGCGGTCCGTTTTCGGGTAATCCTTGGTCGCAAAGAGCGGTATAAAACATGGAAAGCTGCACCTTGGAGCTTACGTTGAACACTCCTGTGTATTGAAATGTGAAGCGGTCTTTGAAAGTTTCGCGAATCAGGAAAGTCTTCCCGATGCGTCGGCGCCCGTAAACAGCTACAAATTCCGACTGAGCAGAGTGGTAAGCCTCGTTCAGTAGTTCTTTCTCTTCTTTTCTTCCAATCAGCATGGCAAAAACTTTTTTGCAAAGATAATAAAAATTTGATTACTTGCCAAAAGTGGGTTGTGAAGGGTACTTTTGGCAAGCAATCAGCTTCTTTGGCCGGGCGTTTGGAGGAGGTGAAGATTAATTGGGATTAATCTTGATTTTACTTGATTAATCGTGAAAAATCGGGGTGGGGGAGGCTTCGACGGCCCGCAGTTCAGGGTCGAGTGGAGTTGGATACGTGTTGATTACTTGCCAAAAGTGGGTTGCGAAGGGTACTTTTGGCAAGTAATCAGCTTATGCGGGTTATTTGCGGGTGCGACGGGCGGGCTTTTTGCGGAGGACGATGGCGGTGCGAGCGGGGATGTAGAGTTTGAGCCATTCTACGCCGGAGGGGGCGTAGAGGGGGTCGGCCTGGGTGAAGTGCTCTACTTTTTCGTCGACGTTGCCGAAGCCGCCGAAGTCGGGGTTATCGGATGTGAGGACGGTTTTGTAGACGCCGCCGGGTGCGAGGATGCCGTAGTCGGAGAAGCTCTTGTACGGGTGGAAGTTGAATACGAATACGAGGTCGTCGCGCATGAATGCCAGGACGTTGTCGCCGTCCTTTTCCCAGAGTTTTCGCAGGGGTTTTGCCTGGAAGTTGTGCTTTTTGGACACGAGTTCGATCATGGCGTTGTCGAATGCGTTGAGGAACTTGTACTGGAGGTCTTCGCGGTCGACGAGGTCCCACTGGCGTCGTGCATATTTGTAGCTCCAGCCGTTGCCTTCGCGCGGGAAGTCGATCCATTCGGGGTGACCGAATTCGTTGCCCATGAAGTTGAGGTAGCCTCCGTTGATTGTGGCCAGGGTGACGAGGCGGATCATTTTGTGGAGTGCGATTCCGCGGGCGACGACGGGGTTTTGGTCGCCCACCATCATGTGCCAGTACATTTCCTTGTCGATGAGGCGGAAGATGACGGTTTTATCGCCAACGAGTGCCTGGTCGTGGCTCTCGACGTAGGAGATGGTCTTTTCGTCGGCGCGCCGGTTGGTGAGTTCCCACCAAATGGAAGTGGGATGCCAGTCCTCATCCTTCTTTTCCTTGAGGGTTTTGATCCAGTAGTCGGGTATGCCCATGGCCATTCGGTAGTCGAAACCGATGCCGCCGTCCTTAACGGGGATTGCGAGGCCGGGCATTCCGCTCATTTCCTCGGCGATGGTGATTGCCTCGGGTTTGATTTGGTGGATGAGTTTGTTTGCGAGGGTGAGGTAGGTGATTGCGTCGGTGTCCTGGCCGCCGTCGTAGTAGTCGGCGTAGCTGCCGAATGCTTTGCCCAGGCCGTGGTCGTAGTAGAGCATGGATGTTACGCCGTCGAACCGGAAGCCGTCGAAGTGATATTCTTCAAGCCAGTATTTGCAGTTGCTCAGCAGGAAGTGAAGCACCTCGTTCTTGCCGTAGTCGAAGCAGAGGGAGTCCCATGCGGGGTGTTCGCGGCGTCCGGCGTCGGCGTGGAAGTACTGGAAGGGAGTTCCGTCGAGGCGACCGAGGCCTTCGTTTTCGTTTTTGACGGCGTGGGAGTGAACGATGTCCATAATGACGGCAATTCCGCGTGCGTGGGCGTCGTTGATAAGGGCCTTGAGTTCTTCGGGCGTTCCGAAGCGCGAGGAGGCTGCGAAGAAGTTGCTGACGTGGTAGCCGAATGAGCCGTAGTAGGGGTGTTCCTGGATTGCCATGATCTGGATTGCGTTGTAGCCGTCCTTTTCGATTCGGGGCAGGACGTTGCGTCGGAATTCGTCGTATGTTCCGACTCCTTCGCGCTCCTGGGCCATGCCGATGTGGCATTCGTAGATGAGCAGGGGGGCGGTGTCGGGGGTGAAGTCGGCGTCGGTCCACCCGAAGGGTTTGTCGGGGTTATGGACCTGGGCGGAGAAAATGTGTGTTTTTTCGTCCTGGACGACGCGGTTGGCGTAGGCGGGAATGCGCTCGCCGCGGCCGCCGTCCCACTCGACGATCATCTTGTAGAGCTGTCCGTTTTTGAGGGCTGTTTTGGGTAGTTTTACTTCCCAGACGCCGCTGAGGCCGCCTCCGACACGTTTGAGGCGGTAGCGCGGGGTTTCCTGCCAGCCGTTGAAGTCGCCCACGAGTGAGATTCCGGTGGCGTTAGGGGCCCATTCGCGGAATACCCATGTGCCGTCGGGGTTACGGTGGAGGCCGAAGTATTGGTGAGCGTTGGCAAATTCGTCGAGGCTTTTGGCTTGTCCGAGGAGGTCGCGTTCTTTGCGTACGGCGTCCTGGTGGCGTCCTTCGATGGCTGCGGAGTAGGGTTCGAGCCAGGGGTCATTTTTGAGGATATTCAGTTTGCGTGCCATGTTATGTCAGTAAGAGTTTTGTCAATTATTAAAGGGATAAGGTGATGTGATTGTTCATCCTTTGCGACCGAAATCGGCGGGGATTTCGCCCCAGAGTTCGGTGTTCCACTTGAGGATAGGGTTTCGGATAGGGCCGTTGGCGGCGAGCCATGCGTCGGCTCGTGCGAGCAGGTCCAGGGCGGGGGCGGTGCGCCGGTTGCGCTCGAGGGTCGTTTTGGAGTGTCCGCGCCGGAGCCAGGCGAAGGTGTTGCGGGAGTCGGTATATATAGGTGTGGTGAAGTCGCCTTTTGCGGCCAGCATTGCAGCGAGGTGAATCATGCCTACGTACTCGGCGATGTTGTTTGTGCCGATGAGGTTGCCTCGGGAGCCGATTCGGAATAGTTCGGCACCGTCGGCCACACGGACGGCGCGGTACTCCATCACGCCGGGGTTTCCGGCGCAGGCGCCGTCGACGGCGATGGCGTCAAGGCGTATGCCGGGGATCTGGGAGTAGTCCTTGGGTCCGCCGGGCTCAATGGCTTTCGGGCGTGGGGCGTGGAGGACGATCTGTCGCACCAGGTTGAGGTGGTCCTCCATGCGTCCGCGGTAGGCCTGGACGGCTTCGTCCTGGGTGTCGAACGATTTGTAGCGTGCGCCGGGGTAGTTGGCGATTTGCTCCCGGCAGTCGCTCCAGGAGTCGTAAACTCCCGGTTCCTGGCCCACCCAGACCACATACCATTTATGCCTGCGTGTGCTCATGAGAATTGAATCAGGAGGTTGATGTCGACGTGGCGTATACCGAGGCGGCGCGCACCTTCGGCGCTGACACACTTGCCCAGGAATGTAAGGACGGCGTCGCGGAGGCCGGAGTTGAGTTTGAGTGCGTTGCTGACTCCGTCGCACACCATGATGTCGTCCAGCAGGGTTACGAATGTGTTGCTCAGGGCCATAGCCACGGTACGGGGAACGGCGTTGCCTGCGTTGATGTAGCACATGCGGGTTGGTTCGCCGGGTTCGTTGTCGGAGGGTGAAGCGAGGTCGAGGTCGACCACCTGCATGGAAGGGAATGCGGAGCCGGGTTCGGCAGTGAGGTCGAAGCATATTACGCCGCGCTTCATTACGTCCACCATGTCGCATCCGACTACGCCCGATGCATGGTCGGTGTCGGAGGCCACAATGATGTCGGCGCTGCGGAGGGCGCTGCTGAACACGCGGGGGTGGAGCGTGGAGCCGATTACGCCGGCTCCGAGGGTGCGCAGGGCTTCGCGCAGGCGGTAGATGTCGTTGTCGAACATCCGCACGGTTGCGCCGAGCCCCAGGGCGGTCTGGGCAGCTGCGCAGGCACTCATGTCGGAGCCTATGATCATGACCTCGCAGGGCACGACGCCTGCGACGCCACCCAGGAGGATGCCTTTGCCGTGGATAGCGTCGGCCAGCAGGGAGGCCGCCACGGCGATTGCGGCGCGGCCGGCAATTTCCTGGAGGATGTCGGTGAACGGTCGGTTTCCGGCATGGTCGCGCACCTTGAGGAGGTCCAGGGTGATAACGTTGCGCTCGAGCAGGACCTTGAATGCGAGGCGGTTGATGTCGGACGGGCGCATGAAGGTAAGCAGCAGTGAGCCTCGCTTGAGGCGGGCGGCCTCGTGGGGCTCGAGGGTGGGGAGGTAGACCACGATGTCGGCCGCCAGGGCTTCGGCGCGGTTTACGATTTCCACCCCGCAGCGGCTGTAGGCCTGGTCGGAGTAGTGGATATGCTTTGCGGCACCCTCTTCCATCTTGACCTTGAAGCCTTTAGCCACCAACATTCCGGCGCCTTCGGGGGTGAAGGGGAAGCGGTGTTCGAGCGGGCTGTCGGATGCGGGGAGGCCGATAACGGCTTGCCGCGCGACGGTTGTGGCGCGGAGCATCTGTTCAAGAGGGGTTGGGCATGACATAGGCTATAGGTTTAAGAGGTTAATGAACCGGGATGCCGATTCGTCGATTTGCTCCTGTGTTTCAAGTCGGGAGGCGTCGAACTGGAGGTGAGCGCGGGAGTAGGCTGGAGCGCGTTCGGCCACCAGGGCGTCGACGCGTTCGGCCAGGCGTTGCGTGTCGCCGTGTGCGTCGGCTACGAGGGGGCGCTGTGTGGCCGGGGCGAGTTGGAGTCGGCGTACAATGACGTCGGTGGGTGCTGTGAGCCACACCACGGTGCCGGTGCGGAGCATGAGGTCCATGTTTTCGGTGCGGCATGGCGTACCGCCTCCGCAGGCCACGATGGCATCGGCCCGGGCGGCCCGGGCGAGGCACTCCGCCTCCAGGGTGCGGAAGTGGTCCTGGCCGCGGGAGGCGAAGATTTCGCTGACACTCATTCCGGCGGCTTCCTCTACGGCGCTGTCAAGGTCGATGAAACGACGGGAGGGCAGGCGCTGAGCGAGCGCCTGCCCGAGAGTGCTTTTCCCGGAGGCCATGATCCCAATCAGGAAAACCGGACGGGGGCACATGGGTATGCTTTATTTTGCAGCGTCCTTCTTGAGGAGGTCGCGGATTTCCACCAGGAGCTCTTCGGTTGTGGGGCCGGCGGGAGCTTCGGGTTCGGGTTCTTCGGCGGGTTTCTTCTTGAGGTTGTTTACGAACTTGATAGCCACGAAGATACAGAAGGCGATGATGATGAAGTCGATGATGGTCTGAACGAATGCGCCCCAGGTGATTGCGACTTCGGGAGTGATAATTTCTTCGCCCTGGGTAACACCCTTCTGGATGACCCACTTGAAGTCGGAGAAGTTCATGCCGCCGGTGGCCATGCCGATGGCGGGCATGATGATGTCGTTTACGAGTGAGGTAACGATTTTGCCGAAGGCGGCGCCGATGATTACACCGACAGCCATGTCCACCACGTTGCCACGCATGGCAAAGTCTTTGAACTCTTGGAAGAATTTCTTCATAGGAATGAAAATTTTGAATTTATGGATGGTTTTGAGGATTAATCGGAGGTGAGTGCAAATATAAACAAAGTTTTCAACATAAAAAAATGGAAAGAGTTTATGTAATACGGAAATTTTTCATTAATTTTGCAGCGACCTAACAAAAGACGCTCTCAAGCGTTGTTCCGAACGACAAACTAACTCAACCAAATAACAAAACAATCGAACTATGACTAAAATTGGTATCAATGGCTTCGGTCGCATCGGACGCTTCGTCTTCCGTGCCTCCACCAAGCGCGACGACATCGAAGTAGTTGCCATCAACGACCTTCTTCCCGTAGACTACATGGCATACATGCTCAAGTATGACACCATGCACGGCCGTTTCGACGGCACCGTAGACTACGACATGGAAAAGAGCCTCCTGATCGTAAACGGTAAGCCCATCCGAGTAACCGCATGCAAGAACCCGGCAGAAATCGGCTGGGGCGAAGCCGGCGCAGAATACGTAGTTGAATCTACCGGTCTGTTCCTGACCAAGGAAAAAGCACAGGCTCACATCGAAGCCGGTGCTAAGTATGTTGTGATGTCTGCTCCCTCTAAGGACGACACCCCCATGTTCGTATGCGGCGTAAACGCTGACACCTATGTAAAGGGCACTCAGTTTGTTTCCAACGCTTCCTGCACCACCAACTGCCTTGCACCTATCGCTAAGGTTCTGAACGACAAGTTCGGCATCGTAGACGGCCTGATGACCACCGTACACTCCACCACCGCAACCCAGAAGACCGTAGACGGTCCCTCCATGAAGGACTGGCGTGGTGGCCGTGCAGCATCGGCAAACATCATCCCCTCTTCCACCGGCGCAGCCAAGGCTGTAGGTAAGGTAATCCCGGCCCTCAACGGCAAGCTCACCGGTATGTCCATGCGCGTCCCCACCCTGGACGTTTCCGTAGTGGACCTGACCGTGAACCTGGCAAAGCCCGTGACCTACGAGGAAATCTGCGCTGCTATGAAGGAAGCTTCTGAAGGCGAACTCAAGGGCGTACTCGGCTACACCGAAGAAGATGTTGTTTCCAGCGACTTCCTCGGCGACACACGCACTTCTATCTTCGACAAGAAGGCCGGTATCCAGCTCACTCCTACCTTCGTGAAGATCGTGTCCTGGTACGACAACGAAATCGGTTACTCCAACAAGGTTCTCGACCTGATCGCTAAGATGGTTGAAATCAACAACAAGTAATCAATTCCAACCCACACAAGGAGGCTGCGCTCACCGGCGCGGCCTCTTTTATTTTTCTGCGGGAGGGTAAGGTTTTTGGTGGGGGTGGGGGATGATTAAACGGGATTAAACGGGACTAATCGGGATTAATCTTGATTATTTTGGGGGCGGGGTGATTGAGCGGGATTTTATTTGGGGTGGGGGATGATTGAGTGGGATTAAACGGGACTAATCGGGATTAATCTCGATTATTTTTTGAGGGCCTGGGTGATTGACCGGGATTAATTTTGGGGGGATGATTAATTAGGGTGGGGATTGAAATAATTCCGGGAAAAAGGTGCGGGGAGGGGTTTCAGTGGCTTTTGCGGGTGGGAATAAAGTTAATTTTTAATTAGAAATTTTGTCATTTAAAATATGTGTATTAACTTTGTAGCCGGAAAGGAGATGTAAGGCTCCAATCCGGCTGTTTCTCCCCCTATTTTACTGAATTTCTCCTGCTTTGCGAAGATGCAAAGTAATTTAGTAGCCCTTATGCATACAATATCAGATTTAAACGGTATGTCGGACGAGCAACTCAAGGAAGTTGCCCGAGGTATGAATTTGAAGAAAATTAACCTTGACAACCGAGAAGAACTAATTTACCAAATTCTTGACCAGCAGGCCATTGACGGTGCGGCTGCGGTGACGGACACTCCCCGGCGCCGCAAGAGCAAGAGTGCCGACGGCGAGACTGCCGAGCCAAAAAAGCGTGGTCGCAAAAAGAAAGAACCCGAAGCAGCACCGGCCGCCGAGGCCCCCAAGGCCGAAACTGCGCCTGCCGAAGGTGCTCCGGCTGTGACCGAACGCAAGCGGCGCGGACGTCCTCCCAAAAATAAGGCAGTGCGGGAAGCTCCTGCACAAGAGCCTGCGGCCGAACCGACGCCTCAGGCCGCAGCTCCTGAGGCACCGGTGGAAGCCCCTGTTGAAGCTCCCGCCGAAAAGCCCGCTGAGGCCCCCGAGGCTGAGCAGAGCACTGCCGGCAAATTCATGCCCGCCAAAGAGAGCTCCCTGGGCGAATTCTTCCCCCGCGGCGAAGGGCGCAAGTTCGTTCCCCGCTCCCAGCGCGAGCGCGAGGAGGACGAAGCCGCAGCCCAAGCAGCCCCTGCAGCTCCTGCTCCCGAGCCTGAGATGGGCGCCGGCGAGATGCTACCGATGCCCGCACCGGTTCAGGGTCAAGGCAAGAAAAATAAGAAAAACCGCTTCGAACGCCAGCAGGAAAAACAGTTCGCACCGCCCAAGCGTCAATTTGACTTCACCGGTCTGCTGGAGGCCCGCGGCGTGCTGGAGATAGTCCCTGAAGGCTTCGGATTCCTCCGCTCGGCCGATTTCAACTACCTTCCTTCGCCCGACGACGTGTATGTGACCATGCCTCAGATAAAGCAGTACGGACTGCGCAACGGCGACGTAGTTGAAGCCTGGATACGCCCCCCGAAGGAGGGAGAAAAGTACTTCCCGCTCACGGACGTACGCAGTGTCAACGGCCGCAGCCTCGAATTCATCCGCGACCGCGTTGCATTCGAACACCTGACCCCGCTTTTCCCGGACGAAAAATTCAATCTCACCGGTGGGCGGAGCTGCACGCTTTCGACCCGCGTAGTGGATATGTTCGCACCCATCGGCAAGGGTCAGCGCGGTTTGATTGTAGCGCCTCCAAAAACCGGTAAGACCCTGCTGCTTAAAGACATTGCCAACGCCATAGCTGAGAACCACCCCGAGACGTACATCATGATTCTGCTCATTGACGAACGCCCCGAGGAAGTGACCGACATGATGCGCAGCGTCAACGCCGAGGTGATAGCCTCCACCTTCGACGAGCCCGCCGAGCGTCACGTCAAGATAGCCGGCATCGTGCTGGATAAGGCCAAACGCATGGTGGAATGCGGCCACGACGTGGTTGTCCTGCTGGACTCCATCACCCGCCTTGCCCGCGCGTACAACACCGTGGCTCCCGCATCGGGCAAAATCCTCTCCGGCGGTGTGGATGCCAACGCCCTCCAGAAGCCCAAGCGTTTCTTCGGCGCAGCGCGTAACATCGAGGGCGGCGGTTCGCTCACCATCATCGCTACAGCCCTGACGGAAACCAGCTCCAAAATGGACGAGGTTATCTTCGAAGAGTTCAAGGGCACCGGCAACATGGAGCTCCAGCTCGACCGCAAGCTCTCCAACAAGCGAATTTTCCCCGCCGTCGACATCATGGCTTCCAGCACCCGCCGCGACGACCTGCTTCTGCCTGACTCGACCCTCAACCGCATGTGGATTCTGCGCCGGTTCCTCTCCGACCGCACGAGCATCGAGGCGATGGAATTCATCAAGGACCGCATGGAGCGTACCCGCGACAACGAGGAACTCCTCCAGACCATGGGCGACTAAACAGACGTCATTCCCCCGGAGCGGCGTGAGTTTTTATGCGGAGCCCGGGGTTGGGTAAATAAAAAAGTAGGGTAAAAAAGTAAGTTGGCCAAAACTTACTTTTTTACCCTACTTTTTGTCCATTTCCTGCGAGAAATTCGACTTTATGAACAGCTGTGTCGGGCCTTTGGACGCGCCGAACGTGCGTCCTTACTGGGTTGGAGGCCGCTGTTTATGGGGCGGTTCGGATGGTTCGGCGTTTTTGAGGCTGATTTATGGCACAAAAGTGCAAAAACCGGGGCTAAAAAATGGTGAATGTGAATTGGTTTTTGCGTCCGCGGGCTGATTGCACATTGGAAATTTTGAGACTGGAGGCTCGGGGTAGGGCTGAAGCCCCTCACTGAAACAAACCGCCTGCCCCCG
>CAYNHP010000041.1:0-13522 GCA_964397235.1 uncultured Bacteroides sp.
CAAAAAGTTGATTCCGTTTCCATTATAACCAATTCCCCCGCAAAAGTGTTCGCAGCCGGGTTATACACAAAAAAGAGGCCGGGGCGGGGCCTCGACCTCTTTGTGGGGGATGGGATGATTATTCGGGACGACGGGTCTTCTTGCCGTAGCCGTACTTGGCAGCTGCGCCGAGCTCTTCTTCGATGCGGAGGAGCTGGTTGTACTTGGCCATACGGTCGGAACGGGAAGCGGAACCGGTCTTGATCTGACCTGCGTTGGTAGCAACGGCGATGTCGGCGATGGTGGCATCTTCGGTTTCGCCGGAGCGGTGGGAGATTACGGCGGTGTAGTTGTTGCGCTGGGCAAGTTCTACGGCGCGCAGGGTTTCGGTCAGAGAACCAATCTGGTTAACCTTCACGAGGATAGAGTTGGCGCAGCCAAGTTCGATACCCTTTTCGAGGTACTTCACGTTGGTAACGAACAGGTCGTCGCCTACGAGCTGGCAGCGGTCGCCGATGAGGTCGGTCAGAATCTTCCAGCCTTCCCAGTCGCCTTCGGCCATGCCGTCTTCGATAGAGTCGATGGGGTATTCTTCAACGAGCTTCTGGAGGTATTCGGCCTGCTCCTTGCTGGTGAGCTTGGGAGCGTCGGCACCCTGCTTCCAGGTGTAGTCATAGAGGCCGTCCTTGTAGAATTCGGAGGAAGCGCAGTCGAGGCCGATGGTGATGTCCTTACCGGGAACATAGCCTGCCTTTTCGATAGCGGAGATGATAACGTTGAGGGCGTCTTCGGTGCCGTCGAGTTTGGGTGCGAAACCACCTTCGTCACCTACTGCGGTGCTCAGACCACGGTCCTTGAGGACGGATTTGAGGTTGTGGAACACTTCGGTGCCCATGCGGATGCCTTCCTTGAAGGAGGTTGCGCCGATGGGGCGAATCATGAATTCCTGGAAGCAGATGGGGGCGTCGGAGTGAGCACCGCCGTTGATGATGTTCATCATGGGCACGGGCAGCACGTAGGTGTTGCAGCCACCGATGTATTTGTACAGGGGGAGGTCGAGGTAGTCGGCAGCAGCCTTGGCAACGGCGAGGGAAACACCGAGGATGGCGTTAGCGCCGAGTGTGCTCTTGGTGTCGGTACCGTCGAGGGCGATCATGGTTTCGTCGATGGAAATCTGATCCAGGGCGCTCATGCCTACTAGGGCAGCGGCGATGGGGCCGTTTACGTTGGCTACGGCTTTCTGTACACCCTTGCCCATGTAGCGGCTCTTGTCGCCGTCGCGGAGTTCGAGGGCTTCGTTTACACCGGTGGAGGCGCCGGAGGGTACGGAAGCACGGCCACGTGCACCTGATTCGAGGATTACGTCTACTTCAACGGTGGGGTTGCCACGGGAGTCGAGCACCTCACGTCCAATGATTTTAGCAATTTTCATAATGTTGTTACTTAATACCTTGGTATGTTTTGTTATGTTTTTTGGCGAAGGAATTATTTCACGGCAAATTTAGCGAAATATTTCCACATTTCCAAAGTGGCAAACGCTTTTTGCCGCTAAAAGTTTCACCCCACCCGTAAATCACGCGCCTCGGGATTAATCACGATTATTCTCGGTTAGTCTCGATTAATCCTTAATATAAGGATAGACGATGTGCCACAGGAACAGGGGCGAGGGGGGCATGGACGTCCCGGCCGCGCACCGGTCCTTGCGGTCAAGGATGGTCAGGATGTCGGCCGGGGCGATTTTGTGGCGTCCGACCTCCACGAGGGTGCCGACGACGGCCCGCACCATGTTGCGCAGGAAGCGGTCGGCGGTGATTTCGAAGTACCAGCGGTCGGCCTCGAACTGCACCCAGCGGGCAACCCGGAGGTCGCAGATGTTGGTGCGCACGTCGGTGTGGAGTTTGGAGAATGAGGTGAAGTCGCGCCTGCCGAGCATCAGGGCGCCGGCTTCGTTCATGGCATCGAAGTCGAGGGTCGGGCGCGTGCCCCAGGAGAGGTTGCCTAAAAAGGGGTTCTTGGCCGTGTGGGCGAAGTAGCGGTAGGTGCGGGCAGTGGCGTCGAAGCGGGCGTGGGCATCGTCGGCCACGGGGAATATGCTGTAGATGGCTATTCCGGGGCCGAGGATGGAGTTGAGCGAGCGTATAAATCCCTCGCTCTCAACGTCCTCACCCTCAGCCACATCGAAGTGGGCCATCATCATGCGGGCGTTCACGCCCGTGTCCGTGCGCCCTGCTCCGACGATGCTCACAGGGCGCCGCAGCAGGGTAGAGAGCCCCCCTTCGATAGCCCCCTGCACGGTGAGTTGCCCCGGCTGGACCTGCCAGCCGGAGTAGCCCGTGCCGTTGTATGCCAAGTGGATGAACCGCCGCATGGGTCAGTCCTGAGGTTCGAGGTAGGTGTAGCCGAACATCCCCGAGCGGTAGGTGGATATGAAATCGCGGCCCTCCTTGGGCGTGATGGTGCCGTCCTGCATGGCGTGGGTGGCCCAGTTTTCGAGGTTCCGCACGAGTTTCTTGGGCTGGAACTGAACGTAGTCAAGAACCTCGTCGATGGTTTCACCTTCGATTATCTGGTCGATTTCGTAGTGGTCCTTGTACACGCTGATGTGCACGGCGTTGGTGTCGCCGAAGAGGTTGTGGAGGTCGCCGAGAATTTCCTGGTATGCTCCCACAAGGAACACCCCCAGGTAGTAGCTCTCGCCCGGGCGCAGGGGATGCACGGGCAGGGAGGATGTATAACCCCCGCCGGCCGACACGAAGGTGGTGATTTTACCGTCGGAGTCGCACGTCATGTCCTGGATGGTGCAGGTGCGGGTGGGCTTTTCGTCCAGGCGCGAAATGGGCACGATGGGGAAAATCTGGTCGATGGCCCAGGAGTCCGGCAGCGACTGGAAAAGGGAGAAATTGCCGAAGTACTTGTCCGGAAGCATCTTGGCGATTTTCCGCAGGTCGTCCGGCATGTGCTTCATGGAGTTTGCAAGGTCGCCCACCTCGCGGGCGATGGACCAGAATAGTTTCTCGATTGTGGCACGCGTCTTCAGGTCGAGGAGCCCGAGGCTGAACAGGTCAAGGGCCTCTTCGCGGATCTGCAGGGCGTCGTGCCAGCTCTCGAACAGGCGTGCGTGGTCCAGCTTGTCCCATATGTCGTAGAGTTCCTTGGCCAGCTCGTGGGCGTCGGGCTCTATTTCCTTGCGGTCGTCCCACACGGGCAGCTGCGTCGAAGCGAGCACTTCGAAAATGAGAATCGAGTGGTGGGCCGTGAGGCTGCGCCCGCTCTCGGTGATGATGTTGGGCTGGGGGAGATTCTGCTTGGTGCAGGCGTCCACCACGGCGCTGATGGCGTCGTTGGCGTACTCCTGGATGGAGTAGTTCATCGAGCTCTCGCTGGAGGAGCTGCGTGAACCGTCGTAGTCCACACCCAGGCCGCCCCCGATGTCGATGAAGTCGATGTTGAAGCCCATTTTGCTCAGCTGAACGTAGAACTGCGTCGCCTCGCGCAGGGCGTTTTTGATTACGCGTATCTTGTTGATCTGGCTGCCGATGTGGAAGTGGATAAGCTTGAGGCAATCCTTGAGGCCGCGCTTCTCCATGATTTCGATGGCCTCCATGAGTTCGGACGTGTTCAGCCCGAACTTGCTCTGGTCGCCGCCGCTCTCGCTCCACTTGCCCGATCCGGTGCTGGAGAGCTTGATGCGGATGCCGATATTGGGGCGGATTTTGAGTCGGCCGGCAATGTCGGCGATGGTGCGCAGCTCGTTGAGTTTCTCAACCACCAGGAAGATGTTGCGACCCATCTTCTGGGCCATGAGGGCCAGCTCGATGTAGGCCTCGTCCTTGTAGCCGTTGCAGATGATCAGGGCGTTCTCGGCAATGTTGGTGGCCAGCACGGCGTGGAGCTCGGGCTTGGAACCGGCCTCCAGGCCGATGTTGAACTTCTTGCCGTAGCTCACAATCTCCTCCACAACCTGACGTATCTGATTCACCTTGATGGGGTAAATCATATAGTTCTGCGCCTCGTACTTATATGTCTCCGAGGCGTTGCGGAAGCAGTTGGCTATCTTTTCGATGCGGTTGTCCAGAATGTCGGGGAAACGCAGCAGCACCGGTGCCGAGATGTCGCGCACGTGCAGCTGGTCTATAATCTCCTTCAGGTCGACCGACGCGTAGCCCTGTCGGGGGGTGACCTGGATGTGGCCCTTTTCGTTTATCGAAAAATAATTGCGCCCCCAGCCGGGGATGTTGTACAGCTCCTCGCTGTCCTCAATGCGCCATCTTCTCATCTATTCGTGTTTAATGTTTAGAACTGCTAAAGTAATATTATTGGTTTGGCAAGTATTGTCAGAAATTGTATGTGTCCGTGGCGTTGGTGTTCAGATTTATGATGCGTTGATATGTAGTGCCTCCGCCCAACACTCGGTCTTTGTCGGTGACAACATACACTTCCACCTTTATCTGCTTGGCGCCCGTCGGGATTGCCAGACGTTTCTTATACACCTTCCAATACCACGTAAAGGGAACCGATGAGCCGGAGGTTGTGAAATTGGTGCTGACAAAGTAGCGTGTGCCGTCGGCACCAGTGCGGTCGCCGTCGGTCACTATCGATTTGCCGTTCATATCGTAGAAGTACAGCTCAAGGTGGCAATTCTGTCCCTGCCCGTTCAGAACGCGTCCCGCAACATCCACCTGGATGGAGGGGAACCCGTTCACCACCAGACCCTTCTGAATTTTGAGAGACTGGAAGTTGACAACCGTTGCGGTATTTGTCTGAGCCGTGGTTGTCTTGGTCTGCGTATTTGTCTTTGGCTGCTTATTTGTCTTGGTCTGAGTGGTTGTCTGGGTCTGCGTCTGTGGTTTATACTTATCCAGGTTTCTACCCTCTTTGGAGCTGAAAAGGTAGTCCTCAACATTATAAAATTCGTCAACCGGCTGATCGACATATATGCCCCTTGAAGTGATGCTTTTTTTGGCTCCTGTGTGGCCGTCATAGATGAGGGTTATCCGGGAGTTGTCGCCGTTACATTGAATTTCTACAAACGTTTGGTTGTTTCTATTGCGCAACTCCACGCTATACAAATCCAAAACCTCGCTCGGGAAATAAAAGATGCTGTCCAACTCATAGGTGCGGATGGTTTGCATGTTGGACGCCGATGCATTAAGGTTCGAGCTTTCTTTTATGGTGACCTTTCCCGTGTCCATCGAAAACGACAGCCGCAGGTAGCGGTTAGGGCTGCTCTCCTTGAAGTCGAAGGTAAACTCCTGGGCAATAGAGACAAAGCCAGGCAGCAGTATGCAAAGGGCAAAGATGAGTATTCGTGCTATTCTCATTTTTCCGGCTGATTTGGTCAAATGCAGTTTTAATACGTGCAAAGTTAGTGTTTTTATCCATGCAATCCAAACCGACGATGAAATTTGCCTGACGTAGCGCCGTTTATCCCCGCCGGGTGTCGATTTTTTTTGAAAACCCTATCATTTTTGCGAAAAAAACCTTACCTTTGCGTCAAGTGTTTAATTATCACCTACACATTAACCTCTTAACCTCCTAACTCTTTAACCGACATGAAACTACGAACAATCCTCAGCGCATGCACCGTAGCAGTGGCCCTCACTGCCCTGACCGGCTGCGTCAGCAACAAGAAATATGCCGAACTCCAGCGCGACCACCAGATGCTCTCGCAGGACTACACCACCCTCCAAAGCTCCCTGAACGACGAGCAGAAGAAGCGCACCACCGCCGAAGCTCTCCTCGAGGCCGCCCAGAAGGCCAACGAGCAGCTGCGCCAGGACTACACAACCCTCCAGGGCACCCTCAACAACTCTATCCGCCAGAACTCCCAGGGCAACGCCAACATCTCCAAGCTCGTGGACCAGATCAACGAGTCCAACAAGTACATCCGCCAGCTGGTCAACGCAAAGTCCAAGTCCGATTCCCTCAACATGGTCCTGACCAACAACCTCACCCGCTCCCTGAGCCCCTCGGAACGCGACGAGGTCAATGTGCGCGTGCTCAAAGGCGTGGTCTACATCTCCCTGGCCGACAATATGCTCTTCGAGTCCGGCTCCTACCAGGTCAACAGCCGCGCTTACCAGACCCTGGGCAAGGTTGCAAAAATTATCAAGGACTATCCTAACTACGACGTGCTCGTAGAGGGCAACACCGACGATGTGCCCATCTCCCGCACCAACATCCGCAACAACTGGGACCTCTCAACCCTGCGCGCATCTTCAATTGTGCAGGTGCTCCAGAACGAGTTCGGAGTTTCGCCCAAGCGCCTGACCGCCGCCGGCCGCGGTGAGTACAACAACCTCGTGCCCAACGACACCGAGTATGGCCGCCAGCGCAACCGCCGCACCGAAATTATCATCACACCGCAGCTGGACGAGTTCCTCGACCTTATCGATAAGGCCCCCGAGGAAAAATAAACGCATATGCCCTCTCTCCTCACCATAGTCTATATGTTGCTCAAGCGCCACGCCATGGCGCTTGGGCTTTTGATTTGCACCTTCGGAGCGGCCTTCGCCGCCGACCCGCGCGCGGAGCTGGACCCCGACCTCCCTGCAGTGGTGCAGAACCCCTACCGCGGCTACTCCTGGAAAGTCGACGACGAGGGCGACACGGTGCTCGTGATTCACATGCGCGAGCTGCCCGTCTACCCGCCCATGAAGTTCAAGAACAAGAAGCAGGAGGAAGAATATTGGCGGACGGTGCGCGACGTCAAGTTGCTCCTGCCTTACGCCAAACTCGTCTCCGAAACCCTTATCGAAACCTACGAGTACATCGAAACCTTCCCCACCCAGAAGGAGCGCGAGGACTACCTCAAGAGCATGGAGAAGAGCATCTTTGAGCAGTACAAACCGATTTTCCGCCGCTTCTCCAAGCGCCAGGCCAAGGTGCTCATAAAGCTCATTCAGCGCGAAACCCACCAGAGCAGCTACGACATCGTCAAGGCTTTCCTGGGCTCCTTCCGCGCCACTTTCTGGCAGGGCTTCGGCAAGCTCTTCGGTGTGAGCCTCAAGGGCGAATTCAAGCCAAAAACCAATAAGGACGATGCCGTGCTGGACCGCGTGGCCTCCAGTGTAGAGCGAGGAATACTCTGACATGACTCCTCCCGACACCCCCTACGGCCGCCTGCGCGAACTTTTCGACTCCTACATGCTGCTGGAGCGCAACTTCAGTGCCCACACCCGCGCTGCCTACCTGGCCGACATCGACCGCCTCGCCGCTTACCTCGACGAGCTCCACATCCTACCCCAAAACGCCACCATCGACAACCTCCGGGCCTTCGTGGCCCTGCTCCATGACCTCGGCATCAGCCCCGTGTCGCAGGCACGCATTGTGTCCGGCATCCGCGCCTTTTTCCGCTTCCTGGTGCTCGAGGGTGTGGTCGGCGCCAATGTGGGCGAACAGTTGGAAATGCCCGTTCAGGGCCGACATCTCCCCGAAGTCCTTACTGTTGAGGAAATTAACGCCATGGTCGAAGCCGCCGACGAACGCTCCGACATCGGGCGTCGGAACCGCGCAATCATCGAGATGCTCTACGGCTCCGGGCTGCGCGTGTCGGAGCTCTGTGCCCTGGAAATGAACCGCGTGCACCTCAACGAAGGCGTCCTTACCGTTCTGGGCAAGGGGAGCAAGGAGCGCATGGTGCCCATGAGTCCCGAGGCCATTGAGCGCACGCGCGAGTACCTGGCCAACACGGAAATTACACCGGCCCGAGGCCACGAAGGCTTCGTGTTCCATAACTACCGAGGCGAGCGCATTTCGCGCGTGAGCGTGTTCAAAATCGTGAAGCAGCTCGCCCTGGATGCCGGAATCCACAAAACCATAAGCCCCCACACCCTGCGCCACTCCTTCGCAACCCACCTGCTCGAAGGGGGTGCGAACCTGCGCGCAATCCAGATGATGCTCGGCCACGAAAGCATCGCCACCACCGAAATCTACCTCCACCTCGACACAACCCGCCTCCGCGACGAAATCCTCTCCCACCACCCCCGCAACCGCCCACGCTGAAAGACGGATGAACTTCTAAAAAACCAAACTCCACCAAGTTGGTGGAGAAAATGCGGATGAAGTTGTGAGCGGGAGCTCGCCACATTGTGCTTCAACGCAAAAAACTTCGAGATTAATCTCGATAAATCCTGATTAATCTCGATAAATCAAGCGGTCGGAAACGCCCTCAACATTAGGAGGGGAGACGTCCACGTCTCCCTTTTTTCGCAAAGGTGGATTTCTTCCTCCGCTTCACAAAAAAGCAGCCCGCCGAAGTCGGCGGGCGGCTGATATGATGGGTGCGGGGATTATTTTGCGGATTTGAGGTAGTCCTCGATGGCGGCTACGATTTTCTCGGCCACCTGGCGGCGGAAAGCGGGGTCGGCGAGCTTTTCCTCTTCTTCAAGCGAGCTCATGAACATGCCTTCAACCAGCACGTTGGGGCATTCGGTGGGGCCGTTGAGGGAGAAATTGAAGTTCTGAACGATGCCGAAAAGGGGCAGGCCGGTTTCGAGCAGACGGGCGGTGACGAATTCGGCCAGCGGACGGTCGAAGAGGTGCTTGTAGAGCACGGCGGTGCCGGGTGAGCTGAAGGGGCTGCCGCCGGCGTTGTTGTGCACGCTGATGGCCAGGTCGCAGTTGTTCTCGCGCCAGATGCGCTTGCGCTCGCCCATGGAGGGGCCGGTGTCGCCCTCACGCGTAAGGACAACGCGTGCACCCTTCTTTTCGAGGATGTTCTTGATATGCAGGACGATGTCCAGATTCACTTCCTTCTCAATGAGTCCGGAGGGAGATTTTGCACCGGGGTACGGGCCGCCGTGGCCGGCGTCAAGGCCGATGACGAGGTCCTTCAGGGCCAGCGAGGCGGGGCGGTGGCGCACGTCGATGGTGAGCGAATTGCCCTCGTAGCCAACGTGGAAGCCCCAGTTGTAGCGGTCCTTCAGGCGGATAATCACGCGGTAGTGGTCGTCGGCAACCTGTTCGAAATCAACATAGTCTATGATGCCCAGGTTGAGGCTGCGCTGGGTAATCCAGTTGCTGTTGTCGGTGGCGCCGAACACTTCCACGATGAGGGTGGAGGGCTGGATGTCGGTGCGGTACTGGTATGCGAGGCGGCGGGGGAGGGCGATGCTCACGCGGTCCTTAGTCCCGGCGTTGGACACACTCCAGCTGCCGGTGTTTACGGCGCCGGTGGTGGCCGCGGCGGCGGGTTCGGTGTAGTCCTTGTCGATATATGCCAGGCGGTCGGAGCTGAGGCGTACACAATAGAGGCCGCCGCGTTCGCCGATGGCCTTCAGGGTAATGCCTTCGTCGATGAAGCCCATTTTGGAGCCGCCCAGGCGGTCGTTACCATTGCCGTACTGGAGGTAAGCACCGGGCTTGGTGGTGACGTACACGGGGTCCATGAACCGGATTTCGGGCACTTCCTTGGCGGGCTTGGGGGTGACCTTCTCCGTGGTGCGGAACACGTTGAACTGCTTGGAGGTGGTGCCGGCAGCGTTGCTCACGGCTACGTCGATGGTATTAGCCCCGGGAGCGAGGTTTACCTTGGTGCCGAACGAGCCCGTGCGGTAAACTTTCACGGCCTGGCCGTTGATGGTGGCGGTGGCGCCGGGGGTGGTGATGAGCACCAGGTTGGTGCTTTCGGCGTTGATGGTGTCGGGCGCGCCGCTGTAGAGGCGGAGCTCCGGTGCCTGCGCGGCCATGGTCAGCGCGGTGGCCGCGAATAAAGCTGAGAGGGTGTACTTAGTCATTTCGTTATAGAAAAATGTGTAGTTCGCTATGGAAAAGGAACTCAGGGTGGCTGAGTTCCTATATAATTAATGTGTGATTTGGAGCTTGACGGCGCCCTCGGGAGTTGCGAGGATGTAGAGGCCGGGAGCCGGGGCGGTAAGGGTCGCCGTTGAGCCGGAAGTGGAAGCACTGCCGACGGCCATGCCTGCCGCGTTGTAGAGGCTGACGGTGCCTTCCGTGCCGGTGTAGACTACGCGGTTGCCTTCAACGCTCACCTGAAGGGTCACGGCTTCGGGAGCTGTGATACCGGAGACGCTGCCGGGTACGACACGCACCGTTTCCGAAGGCAGTGAGTTTGTTCCGTCGGCATCAACGGCCACGATGTGAGCCTCATAGGCCAGCGGGGCTTCCGCGCGGGCTCCGTTGAGAACCACCTCATGGGAGGTTACATTACCCACACTCTTGGCGTCATAGTCGGCAAAAATGGACTTCTCTTCGCCGGCAAAGGCCACGCAGATATCGTCCAGGGCCATGTTGCCGGTGCCTTTGGTGTAGACGAAGGTGAGCTGGCGCACGCCGGCGGGAATTGCGTCGACGGTGATTACGCTGCCCTTGGAGTTGTACTCGGTGAGGTGAAGCTCGTCAAGCACGGGTACCCACTCAGAGTCTTCGTCAGCGCGTCCGTTGACGGTAAGGTAGGACTTGGTGTTGGTGCTCATGCCTCGAACCCAGAAGGTGAGTGAGGAAATGTCGGAGGGGAAGACTGACGTTGTCAGGGCCATCGCCTTGACGCCGAGCTTGAACGAGGGTGCCGACTCGCCGAAGTTGTTCGCTGTCGTGTAGTACTCGGCGTTGCCCTTGCAGGTCCATCCGGCGGGGAGTTCGGGTTTGTCGGTGGTACCGAAGTCGTAGGTGGAGCTCGTTTCGCCTCCGCGGGAAATTGCGTGGACAGTGACCTTATAATCCACCGCATCCTGGATGGGCATCCAATTGAGGGTGAAGGAGTTGGCGCTTTCGCTGCTCCACTGGTGGATAACGGGCTGCGTTTTCTCCATGGGTATGGCGGGGGTGGTTACGGCAACCTCCTCGGAGGGGTCGGAGGAGAACTGTCCGCGTGAGGCTTCGACGGTGACGAAGTACTCGGTGCGACCCGTGGCGCCGTCGATGGTTACGGACGTTACGTTGCCCACGTTGAAGCGGTCGTACTTCCCGAAGGGTACCTTTTCGTCGTTGACCATGGTGGTGATCGTCAGCAGGTAGGCTCCGGCATTTTCCACGGCATTCCAGCTGATGGCGAGCTGACCTTCGTCGTTGGCGTCGACCTTGAGGCCGGTGGGTGCGTCGAGTTCAAAGTAACCGCCTGCAACGTCGAACATAATCACGCCGTTGACCTCGCGGATGTTGGTCAGCGGCATGTCGATAGCTCTTCCTGCCCACGATTTCATGGCCGGCAGGGTGGTGGAGGTGAACGACGTTTTATTCTGAGTGCCGGGGAAGGGGTAGCCGGCCATGTTGGATTCGGTGCTGTTGCTGGGATTGTTGTTTGCCTCAACGATGTCGACATACTGGTGGGAAGCCGTGTTGTTGACGCTGTTGTTGTCGAAGATACCCTGGTTGAAGTCGATGTGCCAGATGAGCATGCCGTGGCCGGGAACATAGGTGTCCCAGCCGGTCTGCTGGCGGTTCTCAAGGAGGAAGAATTCGGTCTGTTTCTCGGTCTCGATCAGGCAGCCGGTGTTGGTGGTGATTTCCTCCAGGGTGATGCATGCGGGTCCGTCCAGAACCATGGGCTCAATCCACCCCATGGCGTTGCGCTCGTAGATGGAGTAGTTGGGCGGGGTGCGGCCGTCGTTGTTGTAGGGTCCGTAGTCGAGAACCGACCATATGTCCGGAGTGTAGCCGGCGTATGAGTTGGTGGTATGGTAAAGGTCGGGCAGACCCATGGTGTGGGAGAATTCGTGGCAGAAGGTGCCGATGCCGTCGGGTCGCGTGTCTTCCCACTCGTTGGTGCAGGTGTAGCTGTTGACCTTCTTGCCGTTGTACACGGGGCACTCCCGGGTGTATTTTAACTCGAACGAGTGGGGCCACACCGACGACGCCGGGCCGTAGGAAGCCTCGCCCTGGCCGGCGTAGAGGATGAAGATGTTGTCCACGTAGCCGTCGTTGTCGTAGTCGTACTTGGAAAAGTCGATTTGATTCTTGTAATATTCCACCGCCTCGATGACCATGGCTTCGGGGTTTTTGTCGTTGCCGCCGGCGTCGTTGCCGCCATAGTAGGAACGGGAATATTTCAAGGGCACCGGGCCGAACACGTCGTATACGGGCCGGAAGCGGTTGTCGCTCTGGTCGCGGAAGTATTTGCCCACGGAACCGGTAGCGCCGTCGGCGGTGAAGTTATCGCTGTTGCAGAAGTCGTCGTAGTACTCCTGTGGTTTGTTGGTCTTGAACTTAACGTCAGTGTATTCCACCAGGAACACCAGGCAGTGGACGTCGCCCGTGCGGGGATAGTTTGAGGTGTAACGGCCCATGCCCGACTGCGCGATTGTCTTGCGAGCCTTCGACCCGGGCGCCTTGCGGGCTTCGCGGACGGCCAGCGCGCGGTTGTTGATGGCCACTTGGACAGCGGCACGATCCTGCTTCAGCGTGGCTGCGGCATGGCTGCCCACGGCTATGCCGGAGGGAGCAAGCTGCCCGCGGGCATCGACGGCAGCGTAGGTGAAAAGTCCGTCGTCGGCCGTCAGGACGTAGTCGCCGGTGCGCGTGGTATAATAATGGCAAAATTCGTCGCCGCCCTGCATCAGTTCGATGGTGGTGCCATCGGGTTGGGTGTACGTGCGCCAGATGCGCTTGGCGGGAACGGCGTGTGCGGCTACTGCACCAAGCAGGGCGACGCACATAAGGGTTGTAATCTTTTTCATATCAGTAGCGGAGCGCTCCGCGGTCATTGCTATTTATCGGCGGCAGTGGTTTGCTCCAGTTCGCCGGGATGTTTGAGGAAATATTGGTTCAGTAGTTCGGAGATGTTGAAGTAGTAGCCACCCTGAGCCCCATTGTCGCGGCGGGTGGTGGAAATATAGTCGTAGTATGGCGCCTCGAAGTGCTGGCTGGTCGCAACCTGGCCGGAGAGGTTCAGGAAATCGTACTCATGCTGGGGGTATACCACCACGAACGCGTTCTGTGGGTCCGAACCGTTGCCGCTGGCCGCGATGACAAGCAGCAGGTGGTTGAGCTTGAACTGCCAGATTTTGGCAAGGTCGTACTTGCCGTTCTGCTCGTAGACGTATATCCGGTTGGTGAGCTGACGCAGGTCGATGGGGTTGCTGGCCAGCACGATGTCGGCGTAGTCCAGCATCTTGTTGCGCTCGGCGCGCGTGCGCTTCTCTTTGGCGTAGATAGGCTGGAGTTCCTGCAGCAGGGCCGGTGCCGGCGCAACGCGGTAGGGATCGTAATCCTCCTGGAACATCGTGCCGTAGTAGAAGTACTGGAAGGCCTCGTTGCTCATTGTCGTGTCGTTTCGCAGGAATTCTTTGAGCATACGGGGGTAATAGTACTCCGACGTGGGGTCGACCGATGCAGAGGCTATGGCCTCCATGTCGGGAACCCCCAGTTCGGCGCGTATATTGGGCTTGGCAGCCCACAAAACGAGGGTGCCGAGCGTCATTATGAGGCAGAGGAACGTTTTTTTCATCTGAGGCGAGATAACAACCGGTTAGAAGTCAGAGCACAAAGATAGTCAAAAATCGCCCTTCGGCCAAATATTTTCAGTTTGTTAACGTCCCCGCCCCGGTTATGGGCCGAGCTCGGCCCATAACAATGACCGTAAAGT
>CAYNHP010000041.1:13622-20846 GCA_964397235.1 uncultured Bacteroides sp.
CCTAATTTGCCGGGGAGGAGATTTCCTCGGTGGATATGTTGTAGATGAGGGAGGAGTTCAACAGGGTGAGGGAGTAGGACTCGGAGGTGCGGGCGATGCTGAACACCTGGTTCAGCGACGATGTCCCCTGAAGGTAGGAGTAAAGTTTGGGCGGGGTCTGGTCGAAGAGGAACACCTGCGGCAGGGGGATTCCGTAGCCGTCGATGTTCTCCCAGGCGTAGGAGGAATCGAAGTTCATTCCCGGGCCGTTCTTGAGGCGGATATGGTAGCCGCCGTCGGTGTGCTCATACTGGCTGATGCCGTAGCCCGGAAAATATTGTGCTATGAACTGCGTCAGAGGCTGTGGTACCTGGTCGATGAGTTCGTTTCGGGAACAGGAGGTGGGCATCGTCAGCAGGGCTATGGTGACAAAGAGAGCGGCCAAACCGCGGAGGAGAGATATGTTGCGGACGTTCATACTTGACAAGGTTATTTTATATTTAATAACATTTAACCCGCCGGATGGTTGAACGCCCGCATCGCTTTTTCTCGCAATAATTCCCGATTAATCAAGTTTAAACACGATGCCTCCCGGCAAATCATTATAAATCCGGAGGCGTTGCGCAGGGTGAGGGAAGTTTTCGGGGCAACGGTGGGGGATATGTCAGGATTTTTGCGTATTTTTGCCGAAATTGAAGTGACATCGATGAAAAAACTGATCATATTCTTGCTTATAGCCCTGTGGGCGACCACTTCCAATGCGATGAGCGAAAAGCGGCAGCTGATCTACTCCTTCCGCGACAGCCTTGCCCGAACCAATGACCCGCGCGATTCCATGCGCCTGATGTACAATCTCTTCGACCTTGACATCGAACGCCATGCCGCCAATTCGCGGGCACTGCTCGACCTGGTGAGCCGCCACGGGGAGCAGAGTCAGGTGCTGAACATGATTCGCGTCAGCGCCAACCTCAACCATGAGGACTCGGCGTATGTCGACTCGCTCATTGGGGTGGTTAACCAATATGCCGAGAACCCGGAGGTTGGGGAGACACGTCTGCTCCTTCGCTTACTGCGCATCGCCGACCGCTACGGCGATAAGATGCACAACAACGAGATTAGCCGCAGCGACATCGCCCAGAAGATTGTAAACTACAAAAAACACCGCTACACCAACCAGGAGGAGCGCCTGGCCGACCTGTTCGATGTGGTCAAGGCAGTGTCGTGCGTAACGCGCGGGCCGCTGCTGGCTTCCTACATCGACTCGCTCCAGACCCTTGCCGAGGGCATGAATCTCTCCACCGGCGGCCTGCGTTACTATATCTACGACACCAGCGCCAAGATTTTTGCCACGGCCCGGAATCCGGTAGCCGCCGTGGCCAACGACAAGAAGCTTCTCAATGTGATGGACTCGCTGGCGCGTGAGAACGTGCGCGCCGGCCGCATCTACAGCTCTTACCCCCTCTACCGCTACCAGGCCTACCGCCGCCTGCTGCGCAACGCCTCGGCGCTGAACGAGGCAGAGATTGAGCAGTACTACGACGAGGCAAAGGACCTCGCGGCCAACGACTCGGTGATCCGTGCCGACCTGGCCTCCAACTCCTTGCTGGACATCTATTACCTGATGGCAAAAAAAGAATATGCCAAGGCTATGCCCCTGTTGGAGAAGCAGATATATAATTCGCGCGAAATCTCTACCTCTCCCCAGAACCTCTATCCGCTGCTTTATGAGGCGGCCAAGGCGCTGGGTAACCGTGAGGTGATGCGTTCGGCCGCCGAAGTGCTGTATCCGCTCAAGTCGCGCGAGCTTAATGAAAGAGAGCAGTTCCGCCTCAACGATATGCGTATTCTCTACCAGTCGGACTCAATCCGGGCGAGCAACGCCGTGATGGACACCTTTGCCAAGGAACGCCGCGACTCAGAGAAAAAGACACATTATATAATACTGGCCATATGCCTTGTGGCGTTGCTTTTCCTGGCGCTGTTCATCCTCTTCCTGGCCCGCCAGCGGTCGCACATCCTGTCGATGGCCGAGGACCTCAAGCAGAGCAACGCCAACCTGCTTCGGGAACGCAACGAGTTGCGGCAGGCCCAGGCCGAACTCATAGAGGCCCGCGATGCCTCAAAGGCCGCCGACCGCCTCAAGACCGACTTCATCAACAACATGAGCCACGAAATCAAAGCCCCCCTGGCGGCAATCAGCGAGTACTCGCGCCTGATTGTGGACTGCATTCCGGACGACAAACGCACCTACCTGGACAAATTCGCAACCATCATCAGCATCAACTCGCGCCTGATTCTGACGCTGGTGAACGATGTGCTCGATGTTGCATCGCTCGAGCGCAAGGAGATGAGCGTGAGCAAGGAGCCGGTGAATGTAAGCGAAATCTGCGAGGTGGCCCTGGGCAATGTGTTCGAGGGCGGTCGAACGGCCCCCGACAGCCCCGTGCAGTTGGTGTTCGAGCCTCTCGACCCCGACGTCAGCGTGCTTTGCGACCCCCAGCGTGCCGGCCAGGTGCTCACCAACCTCCTCTCCAATGCAAAGAAATTCACCGAAAAGGGTACCATCACCCTTTCGTACACCTACGACCCGGCGGCCAAAACCGTCACCTTCAGCGTGGCCGATACCGGCATAGGCATCCCCAAGGGCAAGGAGGAAGAAATCTTCAGCCGCTTCCGCCAGTTGGACCACACCGTGCAGGGCACCGGTCTGGGCTTGTATATTTCGCGTCTGCTCTCCGACATCCAGGGCGGGGAACTCAAAGTCGACCCCGACTACCGCGGAGGCGCGCGTTTCATCTTCACCATACCCACCGGCTTCTGATGCTCAACCGGTTCCACCTCGTTCTCGTCGCCGTCATGGGCCTGTTGCTGGGTTCGTGCAGCTCCACCAAGCATGTGCCTGCGGGTGAATACCTGCTGGACAAGGTGCACATCGTGGTGAAGGACAACGAGGAGATAGAAACCGCCGAGCTCTACAACTTCCTGCGCCAGCAGCCCAACCACAAGGTGCTCGGGTTTGCCAAACTATCGCTGGCCACCTACAGCCTTTCGGGGCGCGACTCCACCAAGTGGTACAACCGCTGGCTCAGGAGCCTGGGGCAGCCGCCGGTAATCTATGACGCCGAGCAGACCGAGGCCTCGCGCAAGCAGCTGCAGCTGGCCCTGGTCAACCGCGGGTACATGGACGCAGAGGTCGAAACCGACATCAACGGCACCGAGGAGAGCAGGCGCATGGACGTCACCTTCAATATCTACGCCGGACGACCCCACCGAATCCGCTCCATCAGCTACAACATTTCCGACCCCATAATTGAGGCACTGGTTGAAGCGGACACCGTGGCCTCGGAACTAATCCCCGGCATGCTGTTCGACCGCAACATCCTCGACAACGAGCGCGGGCGCGTGGCAACAGCCCTGCGCAATGCCGGATTCTACGACTTCAACCGCGAATACATTACTTACACGGCCGACACCGTGGCCGGGTCGGAGTGGATTGACCTGACCATGAACCTCTCCTCGCCCCAGGCACGCCGGGGGGCTGCCCACGGCAGTATGGCCGACTCCCTTGACCTCTCGCCCGACCGCCACCACCGCTACGAGGTGATGCGCGTTGTGTTCGTGGTCGATGCCGACCTCGAAGGCACCGCCCAGCAGGTGGACACGGTGGAGTACCGCGGAAACCTGTTCCTCTACGGCGCGGACCACTACCTGAGGCCGTCGATTCTGGACGAAATGTGCATGATCGAGACCGGCAAGCCCTACAATGCGCGCGCGGTTGAGCGTACCTACGAGGCGCTCGGACGCCTGGCAATCGTGAAGTTCATCAACATCGAGATGGTGCCCGTGGGCGCCATGGCCGGGGTGGGATTGCTGGACGCCTACATCTACCTCTCCCGCAACAAGAAAATGACCGCCTCCATAGAGCTGGAAGGGACCAACTCCGAGGGCGACCTGGGCTTCGGCATCGGCCTGGGCTACCAGCACCGCAACCTCGGCCGAGGCTCCGAGCAGCTTTCGGCCAAGTTCCGTACTTCCTACGAGAGCCTCTCGGGCAACTTCGAAGGCCTTGTCAACAAGCGCTACAGCGAATATGCCGGCGAAATCGGCCTCACATTCCCGCAGTTCAAGGCTCCGTTCCTTTCGCGCTCGTTCAAGCAACGCCTGTTGGCATCGTCCGAGCTGGCGCTGTCCATCAACTACCAGGAGCGTCCCGAGTACACCCGCGTAATCTGGGGCATGGGGTGGAAGTACAAGTGGCAGCAACAGCGCTGGGGCTATACCCGGCGCCAGACCTACGACTTTGTGGACATCAACTACGTGCGCCTGCCCCGAAGCACCATCGACTTCATCAACCAGATAGCCCCGACCAACCCGCTGTTGCGCTACAGCTACGAGGACCACTTCATCATGCGCATGGGCTACACCTACCAGATTACCAACAAACGCATCGCCACCACCGCCTCCGGAACTCCCTCCGTGCAGCCCTTCGTGACCAACCTGCGCGCCTCGGTGGAGTCGGCGGGCAACCTCCTTTACGGAATCTCCAAGCTGGTCGGACAGCGCAAGCATGATGATGTGTACAAGATTCTCGGCATCCAGTACGCGCAGTACGTCAAGGGCGAAATCGACTACACCTACACCCGCAATTTCACCCCGCGCAGCTCGCTGGCGGCTCATGGGGGCTTCGGCATCGCCGTGCCCTACGGCAACTCGAGCATGGTGCCTTTCGAGAAGCGGTTCTATGCGGGCGGCGCCAACGGCGTACGCGGCTGGGGAGTCCGTACCCTCGGCCCGGGCGCCTACGACGCACGCAACTCCGTCACCGACTTCATCAACCAGTGCGGCGACATTAGCCTCGACCTCAGCCTCGAGTACCGCCACAAACTCTTCTGGGTCATCGAAGGGGCGCTCTTTGTCGACGCCGGCAACATCTGGACCATCCGCAACTACGAGAACCAGCCCGGCGGCGTGTTCCGCTTCAACAAGTTCTACAAACAAATCGCCGCAGCCTATGGAGCCGGCATCCGCCTGGATTTCACCTACTTCCTCCTGCGCCTCGACCTTGGCTTCAAGGCCGTGAACCCCGCAATGAACCAGGAGCGCTGGCCCATTATACACCCTAAATGGAGCCGCGACGCAACTTTCCACTTCTCAGTCGGCTATCCTTTCTAAAAAAACTAATACCCGAGCCTCATGAAGACCTATGTTATATTTGACCTTGACGGCACCTTGCTCAACACCATCGACGACCTTGCCGAGGCCACCAATTATGCCCTGCGGAAACTCAATTTCCCGGTGCATGGCAACTGGGTTTATCCCACGATGGTAGGCAACGGTGTGCGCAAACTCATCGAGCGGGCACTGCCCGACGATGCCCGTTCGGAGCGCACCATCAACGAGGCTCTTGCCGCCTTCAAGGAGTACTATGACGACCATTGCTTCGACAAGACCGTGCCCTATCCGGGCATTCCTGAGTTGCTCAGCGACCTGACGGCCCGCGGAATAAGTCTGGCAGTGACCTCGAACAAATACACGGAGGCCGTAGAAAAAATCATAACCCACTACTTTCCGGATGCCAATTTCAAGGCCATCCTCGGCTCGGTGGAGGGTATGCCGCGCAAGCCGGACCCATCCATCGTTTTCCAGGCTCTGTCGATGAATCCTACCCCCAAGGCTCAGGTTCTCTATGTGGGAGATTCGGGCGTGGACATGGAAACGGCCCGTCGCGCCTGCGTCGAATCCTGCGGCGTGAGCTGGGGATTCCGCCCAATCACCGAACTCAAAGCCGCCCTGGCCGACCATATCGTCTCCACCCCCTCCCAAATCCTCGACCTGGTGGTGAAATGATTGCTACCCACACTCTTGATAAATCGGAATTAATCAGGATTTGTTGAGATTAATCCTGATTAGTCAAGGTTAATCGGTTGACTGCGGGGGGCAGGGGAAGAGGTAGATGCGTTGGGTTGGGAGCTGCGGGGAGGTGCTGGTGAAGCGGTTGGCCAACTGGACCAATGGGCGCACCACGACCTGGTCCCAGTCCCAATCCCATAATTTTTCAATGTATTCCTCGAAGGTGTCGCTGACGCTAAAGATGTCGGCGTCGAACTGTCGGCGCAAAAATTCCTCCGTCAGCGGTCCCTCCACCACCGCCGGCACCAGCGCGTCAATATCGGGCACGAGCGCCAGCACCAGCTCCCCGGGCCCGAAGGGAGCTTCCTGGCCGTAAGCCGGTTCGCCGGGCGCATGCCCACCCTCCTCGTATTGGGCCAGCTCGGTGAAGTCGGGGTTGTAGACCGCATATAGCCACGGCGCCATGTCCTCGTCGCTTTCGATTTCGTAGCCCAAGAGCCGCCCGGGGGCGTAGGCCACGTGGCGCAGGACAAAGTCGGCGTCGTCCCAGCACGCGAACTCGCCCAGAAAGCGCTTGTCCAGCGACCACCACGGGAGCCTGAACGGGTTCTCGCACTCGGTGATGTCGGCCTCGGGTGTCTTTCGGGCCAGCACGAAAGCGGTGACGGTGTCGAAACCGGGGTCTCGGATGGGGCTGCAGCTTTCGCCATCGTGGAGCAGAATTACCGGTACAATATCGCTCAGCCGGGCATCCACAGCAGTAATTTCGCCGCTGTAAGCGGGGATTACGGCACGTGGTTTAAGGGTTTTGATTACAGCCTCGAGGATGCTCGCCGACGTATCCTCATAGACGATATAATGAGCCTTCCCTATCAACTTTTTGAGGCGGGCGAGCGAGCGGCAGCACTCGGAGCTGTGGGCGTGCACGCCGCCGATGTGGAACACCCTCACTCCGTCGGCCTCGATGCTGTAGGCGCAGACTTCGCCATTTGTGTTCAAATCCGCTATGGGTATTATCTTGAAGCCATCGAATGTAAACTCCTCGCCCGGGGCGCCGACCCGCGCGCCGCAAGGTGAGAGCATGAGGCAGCGTGCAACGTCGCCGCCGGTGAGGCCTTCGATTTCGTCGTTAAGTCGGTCGGTGAAGCCGACCAGCACCCGCCGGCCGTTGTAATCGTACTCGGTGATGGTGCGTTCTGAGATGTGGTGAACTGTAATTTTCATAGTCGTAAAGATTTTTGGTGCAAAGATAAGGCGGAGGTGTCGCATTTTTTGAGACACCGGCGGGAATTTTTTCGGGGAATTATAAAACAGCAATGCGAAGCCGCAGCCTCGCATTGATGTGACTCCTACAGGATTCAAACCTGTAACCTTCTGATCCGTAGTCAGATGCTC
>CAYNHP010000042.1:0-15196 GCA_964397235.1 uncultured Bacteroides sp.
GTAAGGGCACAACGGTTTTCGAGACCGCCCCGATCGACCACTCCGGCATCTTTCCTTTGTGGGTGCAAAGTTAGGCATTTTTTTTCATTTATGCTACTTTGGCGCCCAAAAGTTACATCATCACGTTAAATTTTTTGAGCAGGAAGGCGGGGTGGTATGATTCTTTGGCGTAACGCAGACCGGGGTCGCCGGCGTCGTCCTCGCGGTTGATATACTTCAGTTCGGGACGCTGACGGAGCATCTCGGCTGCAAAGAGTTTGTTGATGCTCTCCCCGGCACCCGCAACATCGTGGCGCATTTTTTCGATGTGCAGAATGAGCGTGTCGCCATATACTTCGCCTATGGTGAAGGCCACGATGGCTCCGTGCTGGTCGCGCAGGATGCCGCCTACGAACGGGTAGCGGTGGTAGTTGTCGAGAACATCGGCCGTCTGCTCGCGTTCGTACTCTGCCATGGCCGGATCGGCTTTGGCTGACTCTATGTCGAGGTTGTGGAAGAAAGCGCGCAACTCGTCCAGGTTCGTGTCGTCAATCATGTCCAATCTCCAGTCGGGATTGTCGGTCATGAAGCGGTTCACATGGTTGCGTTTCTTGTTGTAGCGCTTGCCGGTGAGGGTGGCAAGGTCGGAGGCGTTATAGATATAATCAGCCCAATCGGTAAGTTCGGTAACAGTCTTAGCACCAAGCGCTTGCAGAGAGTCGACCATAGATTCCGGCACAGCGGAAAAGAGGGGCTCGAGGTCGTTTTGGCGGCAATATTCGCGCACTGTTTCAACGGCCTCGTCGAGCGGCATGCGACCCACAGGTACGGTGAACGAAGTCTGCCGGCTTGAGTCTTCGGACAGGCCTTTTATGAACAGCGTCCCATCGGCAATGGCATATTCATAGCCAAAATAGCCGATCCACATAAAGATGCCGCCGAGGGTGAAGTCGCACGACCGCGTAGTGTTGTTGCGCAGGATGGCTTGTATGCGGGGAATATCGTTGAGGGTTATGGGTTTGAAATCAAGATTTGCAACTCGCTCAGCTACAGCAACTTGTATTGTAGGATTGGATTTGGGTTCCATAAGAATTTTGGTTGATGTTAGTATATTTACAAATATATAACACCTGCACCCCCACCGGGGTTCAATGCCTCGCGGCGCTCTTTTCGATAATAGTCTCAGTTCTTGTTCGGGATTAATCTCGATTTATCATGACAAATCTTGAATAAATCAGTTGTCGGCTTTGATTCCATGGTCCGAACTCTCGATGAGGGTGGGGCGTTGAGGTTGTGCGAGGCAATGAAGCCTCCGATTAACTAACTCTTTTACTATGCTCGAAACAGAATATAAATTTGGCCATGTGCATGAGCTTGCCGGTCAAGTGGAGGTCGCTCACGACTTATCCAAAGATATATAACATTGACCGTAACATAAATTTCATCATCGTTGGACGGTGCACTTCATGGGGCGAAGGCGACGACTTTTTTTGCAAAAGCAGGCGAGCGGTACATAGGTGACACCAAACCATACCCGGTGGATTGAATAATCAGAGTGTGGGGGGACTATGAGGGATTGGTGGCGGAGCGGAGGATTTCGGGGAGGGCCGGATCTGGACAGGCGATGAGGAATTTTTCGCCGCTATGGAGCCGCACCAGGAGGCAGTCGGATGCACGGCCGTAGAAGGCGGTGTAGCGACCGATGTCGCCTTCGCTGAAGATGCCCCAATAGCCCCAGTACCCTCCCGAGCCGAACACTCGGATGGCACCCATGGTGGGCGCCAGGGGTTTGACGCTCTCAATGTCGGTCAAGGGGATGCGGCGCTTGCGCAGCACGCTTCCGAGGATGAGGGAGTCGTCATCGACGGCAATGTACCACGGCCCATACAGCAAAGCGCTGACCAGCAAGCCGGCGTCCACCACCAGCAGAGTCACCCACGTGGGCGTGTTATCGCGGGTGTACCAGCACCCGAAGGCCAGAAGAATTGTTACGACAACTGTGAGGGTTATGGAAAAGGTACTGAACCTTATTCTTTCTTTATACTTGGGTTGCATATGATTCAGGATTCGGAGCCGAAGGATGATTTGAGGAGGTCGAGGCCGCGGCGGAAGTAGCGGCTGTGGGCGTCGCGTGGGCGGAGGGTGAGGTTGTCCCACACGACAATATCGATATCGATGCCCACCAGGCCCGGATAGCGCATGGATGATTCCGCACGCACGTCGCCCTCGTAGGCCTTGAGGGTTGACTGGAATTGGTCGTAGGGCGTTTCGATTTCCATCAGCAGAACCTCGTTCATATATAGCGGCACCCCCGGATGCTGGCCTTGAAATTCGGCTTCCGACTGGTACTGGCCCGAGGAATCCAGCACTCGCCCCAGGGGTACGATAAACTCCACTGCGTCGAAGAGTCGGCGCGCGCTGTCGGGCGTGTTAGCCCCGATGCAAATTGTTGCTTTATGGCTCATTTTCAAGTGTTAGGCTTATACGTTTTCGGGGAATATCGACGCTTTCAACGCGCACCTTAACCTGTTGGCCCACGCGCAGGCGCACGTTGCGCGGTATGCGTGTGTTATGAACCAGTCCGGTCTCCTTTATGCCGAGGTCCACAAACACGCCGAAGGCCGTGGTGTTGGTCACCACTCCGTTGAGAGTCATGCCCGGGTAAAGCTCCTCGAAGGAGCCAACCGAGCGCACGAAGGCCTCGGCGGAAGCATCGTCCAGACGGGGGTCGCGGCCCGGGCGCTTGAGGTCGGCAATCAGGTCGCCGACTGTGGCCGCTTCGACGCCGAGCGTGGCTGCGATGGCTTCCGCATCGAGTGCGTCGAGGATTTCGACGGCGCCGGGGAGGTCGGTGGCTTTGCGGCCTAAAGTTGCGGCCATGCGCTCCACCAACGGGTATGATTCGGGATGTACTGCAGTGTCGTCCAGGCGGTTCGCACTGCCCGGCACGCGCAGGAAACCGGCCGAAAGTTCGAATGCCTTGGCACCCATACGCGGAACCCGCCGGAGGTCAGCGCGGGATGCGAACCTGCCCTCCTCCGCGCGATTGCGCACAATGTTGGCCGCCAGGGCGGGGCCTATGCCGGAAACATAGCTCAACAGCTGCTCGGAGGCTGTATTTACGTCCACACCAACGGCATTGACGCAACTAAGCACCTCGAAATCAAGCGCTTGTTTGAGTTCATCCTGGTCCACATCGTGTTGGTACTGCCCCACCCCGATGGCTTTGGGATCGATTTTCACCAGCTCGGCAAGCGGGTCGATGAGCCTCCGACCTATTGATACGGCGCCGCGCAGGGTCACGTCGCGGTCCGGGAACTCCTTGCGTGCCAGCTCCGATGCGGAGTATACGCTGGCCCCGTTCTCGCTCACGCCGAAAATAGCCTCTGCGGGCATAATCTTGCAGTCTACGAGGAAGTTGCGGGTTTCATTGGTGGCAGTACCTGTACCGAGAGCAATGGCATCGAGAGTATATTTTTCGATGAGTCCACGGAGCGTGCGCGCCGACTCCTTGAAGTCCGAGCGTGGAGGCGTGGGGTATATCACGCTGTCGTCCAGCAGGTTACCGGCCTCGTCGAGGGCCACGACTTTGCATCCGGTGCGGAATCCCGGGTCGATGGCCAGGATGCGCCTGCCGCGCAGAGGCGGGGCCATGAGCAGCTGGTGGAGATTGTCGGAAAAGATGGCAATGGAGGCGTGGTCGGCGGCATATTTCAGCTCGGAGGTGAGCTCAGTTTCCACCGACGGTTTGAGCAGACGCGAAAAAGCGTCCTTGACGGCGTCGCCGATGATTTGAGCTGTTTCGCCACGGGCCTCGCGGGGCATGAAGGCACGGCGCATGTCGTCGACGGTCTCGGCGTCCGAGCGGAGGGCATATTTCACACGCAGCATTCCAAGTGCTTCTCCTCGCCTGAGTGCCAGATAGTTATGAGCGGGAAGATGCTCAATCCGACGGGAAAAGCCATCATAGTCCTTGAACGGGGATGCCTCAAATTCGCTTTCGGCAACGTCAGGATGACGGGAGGCGGTGATTGTGCCACCGCGACGGTAGGCGCGACGCAGGATGTTTCGCAGACGCCCCGATTCGGAGGCCCATTCGGCGATGATGTCCGACGCACCTTCAAGGGCGGCTTCCTCCGTGGGTACGTCCTTACCCACGAACCGCCGGGCGGCAGAATGGAGGTCGCGCGCGCGCGCGGACATAATTATTTTAGCAAGCGGTTCGAGGCCTTTTTCGCGGGCCATCTGCGCGCGCGTCCGGCGGCGGGGCTTGAAAGGCGCATACAGGTCATCGAGGTCGGTCATCGTTTCGGCTTTGGCGAGGCGTTCGGCCAGGACCTCGGTCATTGCACCGGCTTCAGTGATGGCATCGCGCACAAACTCGCGGCGTTTGAGGAACTGGCGGACCTGCTCCAGGGTGGTTTCGATGTTGCGCACGGCCACCTCGTCCAGGCGCCCGGTACGCTCCTTGCGGTAGCGGCTGATAAATGGCACGGTGCCACCGTCGTCAAGGAGTTCGACCGTTGCCTTGACACCGGCCGGAGGCAGACCGAGACGACGGGCAATCAGTTCGCAAGCCTCAGTCATGATGGCGCAGGGTAAAGAGTGTTACTTCGGGGGTGGCACCGATGCGGGCCGGGATGCCGACCTCGCCGATGCCGATGTTGACATAGAGCGACTGGCCGGTGGAGTCGGCGTACATACCGCCCCAGGTGGGGTACTTGAACACGCCGGGTGACCATTTGCGGCCGAGGCTCATCTGCATGGCGTGCGTGTGGCCGGCCAGGGTCAGGGGAATCCGGCTGCCGCTGTTGCGGAGGTCGCCGGTCCAGTGGGCCGGGTTGTGCGACATCAGAATTTTGAATGTGGAGTCGCAGAGAGTCGGGTATGCCTCGCTGAGGCTTCCGTAGCGGGGGAACGGGGGGTCGCCGATGTTGTCCACGCCTATGAGGTTGATGCTGTCGGCGCCGCGGCGCAAAACTTCGGTGCGGTTGCGCAGCAGTTTCCAGCCCATCGACTCCTGGTCGGCAACCAACTGATTCATATTCTGCTGTTTAGTCTCGGGCGATGGCCAGTTGTAATAGTCGCCGTAGTCGTGATTACCGAGTACGGAGTAAACTCCGTGGCGGGCCTTCAGGCGGCTGAGAACGCTGCGGAATGGGGCCAGTTCGGAGGTCTGGCGGTTGACGATGTCGCCCGTGAAGAGGATTAGGTCGGGATTAAGCGCATTGACGCGGTCCACCAGCGCGCTCACAAACGTCGTATCCGTGCCGTATGAGCCTACGTGGAGGTCGGATAGCTGGACGATTCGGTAGCCGTCGAAGGCCTCCGGCACAAGGGGATGCGCAAATTCAACTTCCTCAACGTCAATGTTATAGCGGTTCACCAACGCTCCCCACCACATCAGGCCGAAAGTGACCACACCCACTGCAATTCCTGCCACACCGAATCCGCGCAAGCGCCGGCGTCCGAACAGGCAGGGTATTTTTCCTATAAGGTCCACAAGCACAAAGAGATACTTGGGCAAATAGATGGAAAAATAGGCGTAAAGTATCCACATTATCTCCAGCAGCGCCTCGTTTGAGCCGGCCCGCTTGGGAATGGCTATGAGCACCACCAGCGCCACCTGGAAAATGACGGCTGTGACAACGGAGAAGGGGTACCAGAAGCGGCGTCCGCGGGTGCACCGTCGGCTCACAGCGCGGCAGATGTACCAATCGACAAGGATGCCTATCAGCAGTACGGGGAGAATCAGGAGGAGAGGTAAGCGCATGGGTCAGAGAGTGTTAGCACATAGCCGAAGCGTCGCGGTAGTTTCGGACCGGGTTGGCGTACATGGCCAGGACCGTATGGCGCATGAAGGCGCGCTCATCGGCCGTGATGTCGGGCACGTCCACCTTGTCCAGCTGCCCGTCGATGTATCGGTTGAACTCCTCAACGTCGGCGTCGGTGTACTCGGCGGCGTACTCATCGGTGCCCTCGATTTCGTCGAATGCTATGTAGTTGCACGGGTAGAGATAGTATCCACAATGGATTTCGCGGTCGATGAGCTCGCAGGTGTGTCGCACCACCTCGGCGCGGGCCTCGCCGTCGAAGTGCTCGAGTTCGCCGTTGATGGGCTTGCCCAGGCGGAAGTGGACGCGTCCTTTCTGGCGCAGAAGGCCGGTCTCCATGCTGAAGAGGTCGTCGTGCTGGGTCTTTTTATACTCGGGGTCGCGGCGTTTGAGCAGGAACTCGCGAGCCTTGAGGTAATCGTTGGGGTCGTACTCATAGCTTATGGCCACGGGCATGATGTTGAGCTGCAGCAAGTTGCCCTTGGAATTTTCCCCGCCGGCCAGCGAAAGCATCTTCACCACGGCGTCCTGGGTGCGGTCGCTGGAGTCCTTGGCGCGGCCTTCGCGCTGGGCAATCCACACGCTCTCGTTCATCTCGTTGATGGCATAGTGGATGTAGGCCGAAAGTTTCTTGGCGGCCTCGAGCGCCTCGCGCATGCCAGTGTCGCGCTTTACGATGAAGCTGCGGTTGATCTTCACCAGGTCCGTAATCCAGTCGAAGATGAGCAGGTTGTTTCCGATTGCCACCTGCGTCAGGGGCTTGTTGGCTCGGATGAAGCAGAGGTTGAGGAACGAAGCGTCCAGAACGATGTCGCGGTGGTTGGTGATGAAGGTGAAGCGCTTGGAGGGGTCATAATTCTCCAGGCCGTCGCAGCTCAGCCCATGGGTGGTTCGGGCCACGAGCAGCTCCAGGAAGGGCCCCATGACCTTTACCTGAAAGTCCATCTGCGTTTCGATGGTGGTCAGCTTGCGGGCGAAGTCGGCATAGTCCACATCCGGCATCACATACCGCACGGCATGCTCGAAACCGGGTTCGGCAATCAATTTTTCGATTTTCTCCTTGAACTGCCGGTCGTTATAGGGTTGTATTTCAGAGAAGTCGTTGCAGGCTTCGAGGGTTTTTATGTTAGAGTCATTCATTGGTAATCAATTTATCTAACGTGGCCTTCGGCCGCGGGTGTGACAAAGATACGCACAATTTACTAATTAGACAAACAATACGACAGCCATTTAAGTTCCCGGCTCGTCGAAAAATGCGCGGTAGCGGTAAATGAGCTTCTCGAACTGTATCTCGGGTATGGTCCGTCCCTGTTCGAGCATGAGCGACTCGCGGTCGGGGGCAACCTTGAAAATATCCTCGCGCGTGCGCGGGCGCCAGGCGTCGTACCATTTGAACTTGGGCAGATAGTACATGTTGGGGCGCGCCAGGAACAAAGGCACGGCGTTGCCGGATGTTTCGGGCCACATTTTTATGCGCTCGGTGGTCTGGCCCTTGAAGTAGGTCTGGAGGAAGCTGCTTTCGGCGTGCACGAGCTTGTTGACTGTGGAATCGGCCTCTTCGGGGTACATGATGATTTCCACCGAGCCGTTGATGTCCAGGCGGTGCATCTCGCCGTCGCGGAAATGGGCCACCATCTCCTTGCCGCTGAGCTGGTTATAATGCTCGCCCTCAATCAGTTGGGCAGTAAAACCCTGGTCGGGGAGCGTGGCGCGCTCCATAGTGGAGTCGTTAAGAAGAATTTCAATGACGTTGCCGAACACCTGCCGGTCCTCGCTCCATATCACGGGCGAAACGTACATGCGCAGGGTTGAATCGACCGAGGTGAACCGCAACGAGTCGCACACGCCCTGGAGGTCGGAGCGGTAGAACTGCACCCGCGGGTAGGCCACGGCCACGTTCGAGGTGTCCGTGCGCGTACATGCGCCCGTCCCGGCGATGGTGTCCTCGGGGATGTCCACATAGTCGAACTTACGGAAGCTCTCTATGTAGCGGGCGTGCAGGAAGAGAGTATCGTCGCCGGAGAACTCCTTCAGCACAGCATCACCTGTAACGAACACACTGTCGGTCAACTCGTTAAAGAACCCGTAGGCTCCGGTAAGGCAAAGGTTGCGGACCGTGTCGGTAGCCTCGATTGCGCCGATGGCCTCGCCGAAGCCTTCGGGGCGGTTGTAAAAAATGGTGTCGGCCACCAGGACGCGCCCCGTGTTGGCCACCACTACGCTGCGGTCGAAGAGGAAGGCTATGGAGCTGTCGGTCTGGTACACGCCGTTACGGGTGTAGATGGTGCCCTGGTCGTTGAGCACCTCGCTGGGCGAAGTCAGCAGGGCCAGGTGCGAGGTGGTGTTATAGTAGAGCGAGTCGGTGAAGATGTCCAGTGTGTCGGTGCCGTTGCCGCGGGAGTTCAGATGGACATCGTCGTAGAAATTGGCCTCCTTGGTGGTGGGGTTGTACTCTCCTTTCTGCGACGTGAGCGTGTTGGAGGGGTCGGTGAGCGTACCTCCGACCTCGTAGTAGCCCAGGTCGATGCCGAGGTTATAGACAAACTCGGTGGTGCGGAGCATCACGTCGCGGTTGATCAGGCGCACCTCCTTGCCGGGGTCGGCGTAGAGTGTGGCCGTCTGCACGTCCGGGTTGCCGTCGTAGATCATCTCGTCGGCATATATAAATAATGTGTCGCCCTGCTCCATGCTCACGTTGCCGTAGGCGTTCATGCTCTCGGTTTCGGGGTAATAGTGGGCGCTGTCGCACTTCATCACCATGCCACCCTTGGTGAACACCACGTCGCCCACCAGCACCATATACTCCTCGTCGGCGCTCTTGGTCAGGATGTTGGCGTGTTCGAGGAAGATTCGTCCGGGGGCGTTGCGGTCGGCCAGAGGAATCTGGGGTTTGATTTCGGGCTGCTCGTGTTGCGCAACAACCGATGCCAGCAGCGGGAGTGCCGGCAGCAGTAGTGAAGCTATGAAGCTCCTCCGACTGAGCATAGATTATTTTGTCGGGTTAGACTTGAGCCAACCTTGATGCTGGAAGTCGCAGCCACGCCAGCCCTCCTCAATCCGGACGTAGGTGTCCTGAATTTTCTTGGCGAGCCATTCGTTGATAATCTCCTCGCGGCGAGCGTTTTCGTACATATCCTTGATGGTCTGATAGTCGTCGCTGAGGTTGGCGGTGTGGGCGTCGATGCGGTTGGTGAGCTTAACCATGGCCACGATTTCGCGGTCGTGCTTGGAGTCGCGCATCTTGAAGGGCTGGGAGATTTCGCCCGGCTGCATGTTTGCTACCACCATGGCCACTTCCTGGGGCAGTTCGCTCATTTCGAAGCGTGTGGTGCCGGTGTTTTCATTCACCATCACGCCGTTGCTCATGCGGGTGTCCTTGTCCTGCGAAATCATGCGGACAGCCTCCTCGAAGGTTACGCGGTGGCGGTCGACGATGTCGGTGCGCACCGTGTCCAGGCGGTCTTTGGCGATGTCCAGGTCCTTCTGGGCCACTTTGGGTTTGAGCAGGATGTGGCGCACGTTGATGCGGTCGCCGCGCTTCTCGATGAGCTGGATGATGTGGAAGCCGTACTCGGTCTCAACGATTTTCGACACCTTCTTAGGGTCGCTCAGATTGAAGGCCACCGCTGCGAATTCGGGCACCAGCTGGCCGCGGCCCATGAATCCGAGCTCGCCGCCGCGCACGTTGGATCCGTCCTCGGAATAGAGGATGGCCAGGGTGCTGAACTCGCTCTCGCCGCGGTTGATGCGGTCGGAGAAGTCGCGCAGGCGGGCCTTGATGTCGTCGATTTCCTGGCGCGGAATGGTGGGGTTGATGGTCAGAATCTGCACCTCAACCTGCAGGGGTACGTAGGGAATTGAGTCGGCGGGCAGCTTGGAGAAATACTTGCGCACATCGCCCGGCGTAACCTTCAGATTCTTGCTCAGGGCACTGCGCACCTGCTGGATGCGGCTGCGGTTGCGGATGTTGGTGGCGTAGTATTCGCGGATGTCGGGCAGGCTCTTGCCGAAGTACTGCTCCAGCTTCTCGGTGGTGCCCAGGTTGTTGATCAGGAAGTTGATCTGTGCGTCCACCTGGCTTTGAACCATTGACTCCTGCACTTCGATGGTGTCCAGGTCGGCCTGGTGGAGGAAGAGGCGGTCAATGGCTATCTGTTCGGGGATGATGCAATAGGGGTCGCCGGCGATGGTCTGGCGGTCGTTCTGCATATCGATGTAGGTTTGCTCGATTTCCGACTTGTAGATAGGCTCATCGCCCACCATCCAGGCAACCTCTTCGATAACATTGGTAGGAGAAGCGGCAAAAACGGCTATGGTCGCCGCCAAAGCAGCCGCTGATATGATTGATTTCACTTTCATAATGGTCCGAAATGGGAATATCTGCAAAGGTACACCTTTTTTTTCACATAATCCACCCCACGCGCCCATATTAGCAATAAAATAAGTTAAACTATAACAAAGACAACGCAGGGCAAGCTATGTGCTCGCCCTGCGGGTATAGGAGGGGTTGGGGTTATGCTTTTTTGAGTTTGAAGCCCATGTAGATTCCATCGTAGGACTCGAGGAGCTTGGTGATGGAGTTCAGGCCCGAGTTCTTGGCTATTGAGGCAACCTTGCTCAGAATCTGAATCAGACGGGTGGCGTCGAAGGTTAGGTTGAGGGTGTTGCCGGCTTTGGTGGCCATGGCGCTTACCTTACCCAGGGGCACCTTGCCGAGGGCATTGAAGGAAAAGGTGAGTTTGCCGTCGTCGGCCTTTTCGATAGTGCCTTTGAGGTTTACCTTGCCGAAGCTCATGGTGAAGGAGTGGTCCTCGGCGATGACGAAGGTTACCTTGGTCAGGCCCAGCTTCTTATAGTAGGGTTCGAGTTTGCTTTCAACGGTTGCGGAAGCTGCGGCACCACCGATTTTCTTCAGCGCGTTGTCCGAAGCGAAGCCCACCGCAGGGCCGGTATAGTTCCAGGTGCCGACAATTTCATCGACGGAGAATTTATCGTTGGCCACGGCGTTGCTAACCATTCCGCCCAGGGTTCCGAGGATGTCCTTGGGGTCGGCGGCTTTGGCGGAGAAAGTGAGGCCCACGATGGCCAGCAGGATGAGGATAGTCTTTTTCATAATGGATGAATTGTGGAGTTTGCGAATTGTTTTTATTTCTAACCCGCAACCTCCCCAAAATGTTCAAGAAAAACCTAACCCTAACCCCTAAACCCTAACCCCTAAAGCCTAACCCCTAAAGTCTAAAACCTAATGCCTAAAACCTAAACCTCCACTTCGAGTCCGTCATAGGCAAACGACACATTCTCCGGCACCAGGCGCGAGGCCTGCTCATGCGGGGGCATGTCGTGGCTCATGTGGATGAGCCAACTGTGGCGGGGTTTGAGGCGGTCAATGATTGCCAGGGCATCGCTGAGCGACTGATGCGAAAAATGCGGCTTTTCGCGCAATGCGTTGATTACCAGGAACTCCACACCCTCGAGGGCCTTGACGGTCTCTTCGGGCATGGTGAGGCAGTCGGTAATAAATGCGAAGTCGCCGATTCGGTAGCCGAGGATGGGCAACTTGGCGTGCATCACCCTCACAGGCAATACGCTCACCGGCGGCAGCGCGTCGTGGAGGTCCACCTCGAAGGGCACGTAGGCCTCGATTTCGCGGAGGTCGAACGTAGGCACGCCCTTGTAGTGGTTCTTCAGGAACGCATATGGAATATGGGCGCGGAGGTCGGCGGCTACATCGGCCTGGCAGAAGAGCGGGAACTGTCCGTCGCCGGCTTCGTAGGTGTAGGGCCGGAGGTCGTCCACCCCGCCGGCATGGTCATAATGAATGTGGGTGAGCAGCACCGCCGCCAGATCGGGCGAACCGGCCGCGAGCAACTGCTGCCGCAGGTCGGGCCCGCAGTCGATGAGTATGGCCGGCGCACCCGGACGCACCCAAAGCAAGGCCGACACGCGCAGGCGCTTGTCGCGGGAATCGGCCGATCTGCAGGTGGCGCAGTGGCAGCGCAGGGCCGGGATGCCCGTGGAGGTGCCGGTGCCCAAGAATCGGAGTCGCACTTACTTATAAGCTATATTATTGATTACCTGAATATTAAACCACAAAATGTAGGGACACTCGTTCTGAGCGTCCTAAGGGAATCTACTGCCGGAACCGCGTCAGCAGGCCGTCGTCGAACACGAGGAATACACCGTCGGAGTAGGTCCACACCTCGCGCATGCCCCCGTAGGTGGGAATGCGGTTGAGCTCGGGCGGATTGCCCAGGGCCAGGCGGCACTCCTCGCGTGTCATGCCGTTGCGCACGCGCGAGTTGATGATCAGCGTCCAAACGTCGTCCTTGATGTCGGGGTAAGTCTTGCGCGGGTTCTCGAAGGCGAAAAGGGTGTCGAAATTGCGCGTTGATGTGCGCCCGCGCCCGAGGGTCATGAACACGGTCGCTCCGGGAGCCGGACCGGTGACCTTGGGGTCGGTGACAGTGAAAGACACCGCCAGCGGGTAGAGGTCGTTGCCAGGGGTGACGGTGTCGATGTGTACCGACACATGGCGCACGCCGTGGATGGCGTCGCGGGTGCGGGTGTCGTACCAGTGGGGAGTGCGCACATAGAAATCCTTGCCCTGGATGCGCTCACGCACACGCCCGACCACATCCAGCGGAATGGTGAAAGGCACGTTGAGCACCCGCGCCGTATCCACCTGCGCCTGCTGCATCTTGGTGCGGAAGGGGTACTCTGCCCCGCTCTCGCTGACAAACACAGCTTCAACCTCCGGCGTCACCAGCCCCTGGACGGGTCGGAATTCGCTGAAGGTGAGCACCTTGCCCTCAAGCCCATCGTAAGGGCCTGTAGCGTTGGGAAATACCAGCGGCAGGCGGTTGCCGCCCGTAACATAGATGCTGTACTGGCCCGGCACCCACTGCGACGGGGGCGTAGCCCGGATGTCGCTCAGGTAGTCCTGCTCGGGGGTGCGTACACCCGCCTGCTGCTTGCGCACGTCGTCGGCACTGATGCGCGGGGTCGACTCCACACCCGTGAAGCATCCCTGCAGCAACAGTGCCGCCGCGAGGCAAGTCAAAATCGGGAATTTCATTTGCCGGTTTTGGGTGTGCGGCCGAGGTTGTAGAATATGAACGAGTAGATGTCGGCGTACTCGTCGATGACTTTCGACACGGGCTTGCCGGCGCCATGACCGGCCTTGGAGTCGATGCGGATCAGCTTGGGTGCATCCCCGGTGTTGGCAGCCTGGAGGGTGGCGGCGTATTTGAACGAGTGCGCCGGAACCACGCGGTCGTCGTGGTCGGCCGTGGTCACCATAATGGCGGGATAGGGCGTGCCGTCGTTGCTGATGTTATGCACCGGCGAGTAGCTCAGCAGGTACTCGGCCATCTCTTTGGAGTCGTCGGCCGTGCCGTAGTCCGAGGCCCAGTTCCACCCGATGGTGAACAGGTGATAGCGCATCATGTCCATCACGCCCACGCGGGGAATGGCCACCTTGAACAGGTCGGGACGCAGGTTCACAGTCGCGCCCACCAGCAGGCCGCCGTTGGAGCCACCCTCGATGGTGATGAGTTCGGGATTGGTATAGTTTTCCTTCACCAGGTACTCAGCAGCGGCGATAAAATCGTTGAACACGTTCATTTTCTGCTGCTTGGTGCCGGCCATATGCCACTCTTCGCCGTACTCGGAGCCGCCGCGGAGGTTTGCCTGGGCGTAGATGCCGCCGTTCTCAAGCCAGAGCATGCGCTGGGCGCTGAAGGAGGGGTGCAGGGCGATGTTGAAGCCGCCGTAGCCGTAGAGGTACACGGGGTTGTCGCCGTCGCGCTTGAGGCCCTTCTTGTAGGTCAGGAACATGGGTACCTTCGTGCCGTCGGCCGAGGGGTAGAACACCTGCTCGGTGACATAGTCGTCGGGGTTCACACCGGCCACCTCAGTGGCGTGGTAGAGCTCGGTGGTGCCGTCGGCCATGTTGTAGGTGTAGATGTTGGTGGGGTATGTGAAGGAGTTGAATGCGTAGAACACTTCGTCGGAGTCGTCGGAAGTGGAGAAGCCCACGCTGCCGTAGGTGGGGAGCTCGACGTCGCGCACCTTCTTGCCATCGCGGGTGTAGACAGCGGCATGGTCGGAGGCATCGCGGTCGTAAACGGCGATCATATGGTCCTTACCGGCGAACTGCACCGACGAGAGCACGCCTCCATCGGCATCCTCGGGCAGGATTTCAACCCAAGCTTCGGGCGCCGGGTTGCGCAGGTCAACGCGCACCAGGCGGTTGCGCTGAGCGCCGTTGGAGGTGCGCATGTAAACCTGGCCGTCCACCACGTCGATAACGTCGGTGAGGTAGTCCTGCGTCGGTTCGATGGTCACCCATTTGGAGGCGGGGTTGCGGAGGTCCTTGACGATGATGCCGTCGCCGATGCCCTGACCGCCTACGGAGATGACGATATAGTTCTGGTCGTTGGAGGTACCCACGGCGTGGAAGTGCAGCGGTGCACGGGGGTCTTCGAAGATTACCTTATCCTCGCTCTGGGGAGTGCCCAGCTTGTGGTAGTACACCTTGTGGAACTCGTTGGCGTTGGAGAACTCCTTGCCGGCCTCGGGGCGGGCGTAGGCGCTGTAGTAGAAGCCGTCGCCGGCCCAGGCTGCGCCGGTGAACTTGGCCCATTCGATGTGGTCGGGCATCAGCTCGCCGGTGGCGGTGTCCAGCACGTAGATTTCGGTCCAGTCGGAGCCGGAGCGGCTTATGGTGTAGGCGGTGTACTTACCGTCCTTGCTCTGGTATACGCCGGTGAGGGCCACGGTGCCGTCGTCCGACAGCGTGTTGGGGTCCAGGAACACGGTCGGCTCGGCTCCGATGGAGTCCATGCGGTAGAGCACGCTCTGGTTCTTGGAGCCATCGTTGGCGTAGAAGTAGTACTTGCCGTCGTTCTCCTTCGAGGGCATTCCCTGGCGCGCATAGCGGAAAAGGGAGTCCAGGCGCTCGTGGATGGCGCCGCGGAAGGGAATCCGGCTCAGGTAGTTCTGGGTCACCTTGTTTTCGGCCTCAACCCAGGCGAGGGTTTCGGCTGCCGTATCGTTTTCAAGAGGACGGTAAAAATCGTTCACCGTCATGCCGAACACCTCGTAGGTGGTGCTGTCGGCAGGTGCTGCGGGATATTCCATTTTTTGCGATTTGCCGCACGAGCCCAGCATCAGGGCCGTCGCGGCGAGAACTAATATCTGAGTTGATTTCATATTGTGTGATGAATGATAATTCTTTTTGGTAGGGTTCTTTCGTCCGTGCAACATAGCGCAACAAATAAGAACCGCTTATTCTTATAATCCTATAATCTTATAATCTCAAAATCTCTTAATCTTATAATCTCCTAATCTTATAATCTTATAATCTTATAATCTTATAATCT
>CAYNHP010000042.1:15296-19626 GCA_964397235.1 uncultured Bacteroides sp.
TAATCTTATAATCTTATAATCTTATAATCTTATAATCTCTTAATCTTCTATTCTCTTAATCTTCTAATCTCTTCATCTCATCCAGATGTACGTCCATCTGCGGGAAGGGGAAGCTTACGCCGCAGGAGGGCAGTTCGGTGTAGATGCGTTCGTTGATTTCGTAGAACACGCTCCAGTAGTCCGCCGTCTGCGTCCAGGCGCTCACCTTCAGAATCACGCTGGAGTCGGCCAGCTCCTTGACATATACCGTCGGGGAGCAGTCGCGCTTGGCCGTGAGGATGGATGCCATGGTGCGCGAGGTGGGCACGCCGGGAATCACCGGTTTGCGCTTGTGATGCTTGGAGAATACCCGCTTCCAGAAGCCGGGATTGTGCTCCGGGAGCGCATTGACCTCCTCGTAGAGCTGCGCCTGCAGGCGTTCTTTCTGCTCCTTGTAGCGGCGTATGCGGTCGTCCTCGACGTATTTTTCCACTATCCGGTGGTCGGATGTGAGGATTTCGAGAATTTTCTTGCGGGCCGTCTCGACGCTGTCGCCGTAGGAGATGCCCACGGGCCAGTCGATGCGCCGGTAGTCCTCGCGCGACCAGTTGTTGATGCTGCCCGTGGAGAGGCCGCCGTTGGGGATGATGATGGCTTTGTTGTCGGCCGTGTGGATAATGGTGTGGAAAATCTGTATCTCACGGACATAGCCCGCATAGCCCTGCGCCTCAATGTAATCGCCTATCTTGTAAGGCTTAAGCAATAGTATCAGCACCCCGCCGGCAAAGTTCTGCAGCGTGCCGCTCAGAGCCATACCGATGGCCACACCGGCCGAGGCAAAGATGGCGATGAACGACGACGTCTCGATGCCGAGGATGCCGATGACGGTCACGATGAGGATGAAGTAGAGCACGATGCGCACCATGCTCAGTATGAACGTGGTCAGCGACCGGTCCACATTCCGCCGCAGCATGATGTTGCCCACCAGCGTGGTGAGTTTCGTTATCAACAGCTTGCCCACATAGAACACCACGATGGCCAGCGCCAGGTTGATGGTAAACGTAACAACCCCTTTGACGATCTTATCTATCAGCTCGTCGAAGGGGAGGGACCGAAGCATCTGCAATTCCTCTTTCGGGGTGGGAATTGAGTCGGGTATGTTGACCGGGAATGTGGGAATCTGTAGCAGGGACATATTCTAAAAATTTAGCTTGGAGGCCACATCGGCGTACCAGCTCAGGGTGTCGTAGTTCTTATATGAGGCCGAGGCGGCATCGCGCAGGATGTATGTGCTCAGGCCGCAATGGTAGGTCAGCGGCAGGGAGTTCCAGAGCTTGGGAGTGGCGGCTTTGTAGATGATAGCCTCATCCATGGCGCCCTCAAACTCGGCGTAAGCGGCAGCCGCGCCCTCGAAGCGTTCTTCTCCGTCGTCGGTCAGGCACAGCGCCTTGAGGTAATTGCCCAGGTCATAGTAGCGGCAAGTGCTCATGGACACGTTTTCGAACCGCTGGGGGGCATAGTTGACGGGCAGCTTGGGGTCGGCGGCGGCGTAGATGGCTCCGACGGCGGCAGCCACGCGGTCCATTCCGGCGGTGCGGATGGCGCTCATGGTGCATGTGCGGTCCACACCGGCCATGGCGTCGAAATAGGCGAAGGTGTTCCGTCCGGCAGCCACGGGGTCGGAGCCTCCGGGGTGCAGGAACTCGCTGATATTATGCTGGTAAGGCATCCCTTCGGCGGGAAGTTCGGTGGCGCTCCCCACTATCAGGGGCACGGCTCTGCGCAGTTCGTAAGCCACCTCGACGGAATTCATGAAGCAGCAGTCGAAATAGAGCCAGTCGAAGTCGTAGCCCGACTCGAGCACGGCCGCCAGCGATGTTACATTCATCTTCATGTCGCCGTCCATGCCGTAGGAGCGCATGGACGACCGGGCGGGTTCGACGCCGTCCTGGATCCAGCCCGTGCCGTGGCTCCACAGCACCAGGCCGTGCTCGGAGGTATGCACAAAGTCGCGCGAGTCGTTGAGCACGCGCTTCATGCCGCTCTCGGTCAGACACTTGAAGTCCGCCTCGGAGTAAACCACGAGGGTGTCGGGGTCCATGTTGGGGCGCATGCGCAGAAGCACGGGCGTATCCTGGTAGGGTGCGTGGAACACCAGCAGCTCGCCGTCGAGGGTGGTGATGCTGTCCATGGCGCGCTGCATTTCGGCCATGTCGCGGGCGTCGTAGCGGCTGTAGCTGTTGCCTAAGTTGTTGTTGGCCACCATGTAGACCAGCACCGACCGCGATGCCTCCCTGGGGTACTCGGGAACCGGTTCGGGGTCCGGCTCGTCGCCGTTGGTGCACCCTGCAAGCAGCGCTCCGAGGGTCAGCAGATATAATATGAGAGAGGTGATTCGTTTCATAACTTACAAAGTTACGCAAAATTCGCTCCATTATTGCTATCGTAAATAGTTTTTAACGTCCTAAGCATCCACACCGCGCTAAATTTTGTTAAAATACTCGCAATCTCCCACGTTTGTATTATATTTGTGTGTTGATTCAGTAAGGTGAACCCGCTTCACCCTAAACATTAAACTTTAACCCTTAAACATAGATTTTTGAGTTGAGCTTGCGAGACTCAAGTACTAAATCCTTATCATACCATAAGAAAATGAAGGTTACATTCCATGTTGACTATCGCACCATCTGGGGAGAGTCGCTCTTTATAGTGGGCACCCACCCCGCCCTCGGCGAAGGCCGCTACGAGGACGCCCTGAAGATGGAAATCGAAGGCAACGACCGCTGGCACGCCACCATCGAAGTGCCCGATGAAGCCTCCGAGCTGGACTACCGCTACTTTGTACGCAACGAACATGGCCACATCAAGCAGGAATGGGGCCCGGGCAACCATGTGGACCTCAATCCCGCTTCCGAATGCCATATACACGACCGCTGGCAGGACCAGCCGGCCGACAAACCCTTCTACTCCAGCGCATTCACCGACTGCATCTGCCGCCACTCCCACCGCGACAAGCCCCTGCAGGCAGCCGCCGGGATGGTCACCTTCGCCGTGGCCGCTCCAATGGTGCCCACGGACATGTCCCTGGCAATATGCGGCGACACCGACGCCCTCGGCAACTGGGACCCCGAGAAGGCCATACGCCTCAACGACGCCGACTTCCCCACCTGGAAGGTCAACATCCCAGCCGCCGACCTCACAGCCGACACGCAGTATAAATTCCTCATTGTACGCACCGAGAACGGCAACCCCGTGGCCTGGGAAGGCGGCGACAACCGCCGGGTAGCCATCAGCCCCGACCCCGACGGTGCTACAATCCTCGCCGGCATGCGCTTCTTCAACGCCATGACCCCCTGGAAGGGCGCCGGTACGGCAATTCCCGTTTTCTCCCTGCGCTCGGAGGAGGACTTCGGCGTGGGCGACTTCTTCGACCTGCTCCCGCTCATCGACTGGGCAGCTTCCACGGGCCAGACATTCATCCAGATCCTGCCCATCAACGACACCACCATGACGGGCACATGGACCGACTCATACCCCTACAACGCAAACTCCACCTTTGCCCTCCACCCCATGTTCCTGCGCCTCGAGGAACTCGGCGAGCTCAAGGACCCCGCCCGCATGGAGTACTTCCGAAACCTGGCCAAGGAGCTCAACGCACTGCCCGAAATCGACTACGAGCGCGCCAACAACGGCAAGATAGAGTATTTCCGCGAAATATTCGCACAGGAGGGCGCAAAGGTGCTTGCGTCTGAGGATTACAACGAGTTCGTGGCCCGCAACCGCCACTGGCTCATTCCCTACGCCGCCTTCTGCACCCTGCGCGACCGCTTCGGCACGCCCGACTTCACCCGCTGGGGCGAGTATGCCCACTACAGCCCCGAGGTGCGCGACAAGGTTGTAGCCGAGGACCCCTCCGCCATCGACTATGTGTGCTACCTCCAGTATAACCTCGACCGCCAGATGCGACGCGTACACGCTTACGCCAACGCCAAAGGAATCGCCCTCAAAGGCGACATACCCATCGGCATCTCACGCACCAGCGCTGACGCTTGGCAGGACACGCGCCTGTTCAACATGGATTGCCAGGCCGGTGCGCCGCCGGACGACTTCTCCGTGATGGGTCAGAACTGGGGATTCCCCACCTACAACTGGGAGGAAATGAACCGCGACGGCTTCGCCTGGTGGAAGGCCCGCTTCCGCAAGATGGCGGAGTACTTCGACGCCTACCGCATCGACCACGTGCTCGGCTTCTTCCGCATCTGGCAAATTCCTTTCGACGCACTCCACGGCCTGCTGGGCTACTTCAACCCCGCCCTGCCCTTCAGCCCCGACGAGATGCGCAACAGCTACG
>CAYNHP010000043.1:0-17970 GCA_964397235.1 uncultured Bacteroides sp.
GTTATTTGAGGGGGGTATTTTTGCGCACGGAGGGCACTGAGCCACGGAGATTTTTAAGGCATTGGGGGAGACGTCGCAATGTTTCCTCCGTGCGTCCGTGGCTCTGTGCGCAACTTAATCTATCGCAGAGAGTTTTTTCATGGCGGAATATTTTTTGCGCACGGAGAACGCTGAGCCACGGAGATTTTTAAGGCATTGGGGGAGACGTCGCAACCTTTTTCTCCGTGGCTCCGCTGCTTCGTGCGTAAATTTATCTCTCGCAGAGAGCGCTGAGGGCGCAGAGGTTTTTTTGCGCACGGAGGGCACTGACCCACGGAGATATTTTTTGAAGATTTGGGGGATACGTCGCAACTTTTCCTCCGTGGCTCCGCGGCTCAGTGAGCAAATTAACCTCTTGTAGGTAGCGCCGAGGTTTTTGAGGATTTTGGGGATCTTACAATGTTGCTGATGGGATAGAGAAAAAGTCCATAGCTTGCTGATTTCAACGAAGTTATGGACTTTAGGACGGTGGCGAAAAGACGCTTATTTGAATGCTTCTTTCATTCTCTCTACGCTGAATTCAGCTTGGCCGGTGTAGGATTCATATTGAATCCACTCGTTGAGAGGCGCGTCGATTTCAGTTCGGGTTATATGATATGTTTCGCCGCAACCATTGAGCAAAATTTGATTCGGCTCGAAAGATATCACAGACCAATAAATACCTCCATCCGGACTGAAAGTGCAGGTGTTGGGATTGAATTTTGAGTTGTCTATTTCGAGGTCGTCGTTCGCTGCGCTGAAGTTGTTCGGTTCGATGGCCGTGGTATACTCACCGGTGTTTTGGTTTTTCATCATGCGGATGTTCTGAAAAAACAAAGTTCCGGCATTGTTGTTTCGGGTTGCGGCCGCACGGATATAGACCATATTGGGGTTGAGCAGGTACACAAACATGTGCCTGTTGGTATTGATTTCGCAATAGGGCATATCACCTTGGACGCCATATTTCACGCCAAGTCGCCATTGCTGAAGGCACTTACCAATATCTAATCTGTACTTGCACTCCATCATTTCATAGGGGCCGACAATTTGGATATCCTCCACTTTCTTGAGCTCCCGGCCATTGATTGTGATTTCGTTGTCGGCCTTACTTATTTCGAGAGAAGATGACGGGTTCGTGGAGGTCACCGTTCCGTTTTTATCAAACGTTGTCTGGTGGATGAGCTGGAGAGAAGGTATTTCGAGAGTTGCCTGCATCGAGCTGTCCGCTTTAGCAAAATAAATGCAGACTGAGTCGGTGATTACAGCCTCTGCATCATCGCTGGCCCACACGCCTTTACACTCGGAGAACGAGTTCCCGGCGTACGTCGAAGCAGCATACGCCACCAAACCAAGGATAAATAAGATTAATTTCTTCATAGATTGTACTTTTAAGTTAGCGCAAAGGTACGCTTTTCCACCGATATACGCAAGAGTTCCGCGCCTCTGTATGTGCAAATTAATCTCTCGCAGAGAGCGCAGAGAGTTTTCCGGACGGAATATTTTTTGCGCACGGAGGGCACTGAGCCACAGAGATTTTTGAAGAATTGGGGGAGACGTCGCAATGTTTCCTCCGTGCCTTCGTGGCTTCGTGAGAAACTTAATCTATCGCAGAGAGTTTTTTCAGGACGGAATATTTTTTGCGAACGGAGAACGCTGAGCCACAAAGATTTTTGAAGAAATGGGGGAGACGTCGCAATTTCCTCCGTGCCTCCGTGGCTCTGTGTGCAAATTTATCTCTCGCAGAGAGCGCAGAGGGCGCAGAGGTTTTTCGCAGGTGATATTTTTTTGCGCACGGAGAACGATGAGCCACGGAGTTTTTTGAAGAATTGGGGGAGACGTCGCAATTTCCTCCGTGCCTTCGTGGCTCCGCGAGCAAATTTTTCTCTCGCAGAGAGCGCAGAGGGCGCAGAGGTTTCCGCAGGTGATATTTTTTGCGCACGGAGAACGCTGAGCCACAGAGATTTTTGAAGAATTGGGGGAGATGTCGCAACCTTTTTCTCCGTGGCTCCGCTGCTTCGTGCGTAAATTTATCTCTCGCAGAGAGCGCTGAGGGCGCAGAGGTTTTTTTGCGCACGGAGGGCACTGACCCACGGAGTTTTTTGAAGAAATGGGGGAGACGTCGCAATGTTTCCTCTGTGCCTTCGTGGCTTCGAGAGCAACTTAATCTATCGCAGAGAGTTTTTTTCAGGACGGAATATTTTTTGCGAACGGAGAACGCTGAGCCGCGGAGTTTTTTGAAGAATTGGGAGAGACGTCGCAACTTTTTTCTCCGTGGCTCCGTGCGCAAATTTATCTCTCGCAGAGAGCGCTGAGGGCGCAGAGGTTTTCGCAGGTGATATTTTTTTGCGAACGGAGAACGCTGAGCCACGGAGTTTTTGAAGAATTGGGGGAGACGTCGCAATGTTTCCTCCGTGCCTCCGTGGCTCTGTGTGCAAATTAATCTCTGCCGGAAGGTCGACGGCGCAAAGTTTGGGGATTAATTACAGGGGGAGGGTAAGATTTTTTTTAATATTTCGGTTGACACTTGACAAGAAGAATCTAACTTAGATGAGCCCATGCCAAAGCCTCGAATCAATGGACGAGCAACAGATACAGACTCTCACGGTTGAACTGAATATCGTTCTTTAACAAAGCGGTATTCAGCCTTTATTTAGATAGTTGCAGATTTATTTGTTCCCAAATAGTTCCCACATTTTGAAAAGTCGGTATTTTTCTCCAAATGTCGATTTATGCCTCAAGCAACTGGGAAATACATAGTAAATTTTCATAAAAAGGACGCGGAAGTGAAAGCCGACTTTGATAAGGAGTTCATAAATGCTTTTTTTAGACTAAAAACACTGATTTTCGCCACCAATGGGACAAATGTCCCACCACCATCAGAAATTTTTCGTAACTTTGCTTAATCACAGACAATAGACACATGAAGCAACTGGAAAAGATAATCGGTATAGCACGCCATCGCCTCTCGACAGACGGCGACGGTGTGACTACGCTTGTCGCTTTCCACGGCTGTCCGCTCCGCTGCTGCTTCTGTCTCAATCCACAATCGCTCGGTAATAGCGACCGTTTCAAGGAATACACTCCCCGGTCTCTCTATGATGAAGTGAAGATTGATGAACTTTATTTTCTCGCCACTAACGGAGGCGTGACTTTCGGTGGTGGAGAGCCTACATTACGACCTGATTTTATCCGCCGTTTCCGTGAGTTGTGTGGCCAATCATGGAGGCTGACATTAGAAACTTCCCTTAATGTGCCGCAAGAAAATATTGAGGCGTTGCTCCCCATGGTCGATTCTTGGATTATCGACATAAAGGATATGGACGCAGATATTTACAGGCGTTACACAGGTAGGGATAATTCGCTTGTGCTGTCTAATTTGCGTATGATTGCAAAGGTAGGCCGTCAGAACGACTGCATGATACGGCTACCGTTTATCCCAGACTACAATACCGATGCTGACCGTGAGGAAAGTCGTAAGGCTCTCTCCAAACTCGGCTACTCCAAATTCGATTTATTCACCTATCAAATCCGCAAACGCTGACTATGACACGAGGAAAACAAACTTGCAAGATATTGAAAGACATTCGCCGACAGATAGCAGAAGCGAATGACATAGAGTTTGTACCGTCCGAGTGTCGCTTCAAAGGAGACTGTCACGGTACGTGTCCCAAATGCGAGGCTGAGGTGCGATATTTAGAGCAACAACTTCGGTATCGTCAACTTACAGGGAAATTGGTTAATCTTGCAGGAATATCGGCAGGAGCCCTTGCCATGCTTGCTCCTCTTGCCGTGCAATCCCAGACTCCAGACACATCTTTGACAAAAGAGCATATCGCAACCCAGGTTATGGCCGATACCATAATAGTCAAAGGAGTTGTCCTTGACGGTGATACTTTACAAGACGGTACAATATCAAGAGAGCCTTTGATTGGGGTTGCGATTATAAATCCACGTACAGGAAATGGCACGGCTACGGATATTGATGGAAATTTTCAGATAGAGGTTTGCAAAGGCGACTATTTGGAAATATCATATGTAGGGTATAATATACAAAGAGTAATGGTTTTGGATAACACCCCTTTAGAAATAACATTAAATAGTGATGATTTGGAACTTACGGGAGAAGTAGTTGTCATTGGTGCCATTTCCTCCCGCATTGACCGTGAAAATATGCTCGATTTGTATATTATTAATGAAAATAAAAAGCCATTCCCTTATGAAGTTGTCTCGATAGAACGGGTATATATTGATAAAGATGGTGAGGAAGATTCTGATTATATTGTCCCATTGTGGATTGAGGAAGAAGGGATATTTCGTATTTATTGGAATAACGATTCTGTTTTTCAAGATGACAATGGCAAGCCACTGAAAGAAGCCATATTGCGAATAGCGGTTGAAGGTTATGACAAACCCCACACAATTAAAGTCAAATACCCCAAACGCAATACAAAGAAAACCATCATGTTCAAACATGAATAGAGATTTTTATGAGGCAGATTGACCTGAGATATTTAATTTTGTAAGGTTCCGTGTGAATCATATTGTCTTGCATAGTGGGTTGTAAAACCGATAAAATTACCCCTAATAATACAATGGGACTTAAAAATCGGGCATGCAGCGATAAAGGATATGGATAAAGTAATTGAGTTCGCCGACTACGCGGAAGATGGATGGGCTTATTATTACCGAGCCTACTTATGTGCTTTAAATAATCAATATAAGAAAGCATATTTTATGGTGGCGACGGTGTCGTTCTTTTGTTCAAAAGTATGGGAAAATCATATAGATAGTTAACGGGGGCGGGAATGTCGGAAAAAATGACTATCTTTGTAGGCTAAATGCGCATGGAACGCTCCGGCGCTCTTACGTTTGCTAATAATGCTTGATAAGATAGGACAATTTATAATAAACATAGCCGAAATTCTCTGTGGCTACCCTCTGTTCTTTCTGCTCATAGGCGGAGGATTATATCTTTTCATAAGCTCGGGGGCGGTGTCGATCCGGCGTCTGCCCGCGGCCATGGCCGAATTGCGTCGCAAACCAGACCACAAGGAGGGCGACGGACAGATCAGCTCGGTGCAGGCCCTGGCGTCGGTTGTGGCAGCCACGGTGGGCCTTGGAAATATCGCCGGTGTGGCCATCGCGCTGGTGATGGGCGGCCCGGGCGCTATTTTCTGGATGTGGGTCAGCGCCATGGTGGGCATGGCCACGAAGTACCACGAGGGCGTGCTGGCCATCATGTACAAGGGAAAGGACGACCAGGGTAATCCCCAGGGCGGACCCATGCACATCATCACCCAGGGCCTGGGCAAGAAGTGGACCCCGCTGGCGAAATTCTTTGCCATTGCGGGCCTGTTCGGCACGATGTGTATCATGAACGCCAATCAGCTCACGGAGGCCCTGATGACCACCTTCACCACTCCCGAGGGAGTGCAGGGGAGCGCTTGGGCTTCGGCGCTGGGCGGCTATCTGGGCCTGGAGAACGTGAGCGTGTTCCGCCTGTTGTTCGGCATGGCCATAGCCGTCGTTGTAGGCATAGTGATTCTCGGCGGCATCAAGCGCATAGCGCGTGTGGCTACGGTGATGGTGCCTTTCATGGTCGGTCTTTACTTCCTGATGGTGCTTTACATAATCGTTACAAACATCCACGGCGTGCCCGGCGTGTTCAAGAGTATCTTTGCCGAGGCCTTCAACCTGCGTGCCGGACTTGGCGCCTTGGCCGGTATAGCCATCATCGGTGCCCGGCGCGCAGCCTTGGTCAACGACGCCGGCATCGGCACGGCCTCCATCATGCACGGCGCCTCTCGCAACAAGCAGCCCGTGCGCGAAGGCCTCATTGCGATGCTTGGCCCGAGCATCGATTCCGGCCTTGTGTGCACGCTTACCGCCGTAGCCATCCTGCTCTGCGGCGACATCCACGTTGAGGGTGTCAAGGGCCTCGAAGTGGCGATGCATGCCTTCAAGCGGGCAATTCCAGCCGGCGATATCCTGCTGATGTGCGTGGTGATTTGCTTCGCGCTGTCGTCGATGTTCTCCTACTCATTCTACGGCACCACCTGCGCCAACTACCTCTTCGGCACGCGCCGCGGACGCTTCTACGTGTGGCTCTTCCTGGCGTCGATGGTGGTGTTCGCCGTGGCGCCCATCGAGGCCGCCGTCGGTGCCTGCGACCTTTTCTATGCCCTGATGGCGATCCCGACAATGATTGCACTGCTCATGCTCAGCCCCAAGGTGCGCAAGGCCACCAAGGATTTTTTCGATAAACAAAAGAACTAACAAAAGATATGATTCCTTCATTCATCACATGGAATGTTGACCCGGTGATAATCGACAGCTTCGTGACCGTGCGCTGGTACGGGCTCATGTTCGCCATCGGTTTCTGGCTCGGATTCAACATCGTAGCCGCAATGTTCAAGCGCGAAGGGGCGCCGGAAAAGTGGCTCGGCATCCTGCTAATTTACGTTGTGATAGCTACGGTGGTCGGCGCTCGCCTGGGCCATGTGTTCTTCTACCAGTGGGATTATTACTCACAGCATCCGTGGAAAATCCTTGCCACCTGGGAAGGGGGTCTGGCCAGCCACGGTGGAGCAATAGGAATCATCATCGCCGTGATAATTTTCTCCATTTTCACCACCAAGCGTAGCCCGCTGTGGACGTTCGACCGCCTCACCGTGGCCATCGCTCTGGTGGGGTGTCTGATCCGAATCGGCAACTTGATGAACAGCGAGATTTTCGGTCATCCGACCACGCTGCCGTGGGGCTTCATGTTCGTGCGGTCGGAGGAGTGGCGGGCGCTATACTACGGGCAGGCCTGTCACCCCACGCAGATTTATGAAGCTCTGACCTACCTCGCCCTCTTTGGCCTGATGATGTGGATGTACTGGAAAAAGAACGCCGGCGAGCGCCCAGGATTGCTCTTCGGGGTGTTCCTGGTGGGCACCTTCGGGTCGCGAATCTTCGTGGAGTTTATCAAGAACAATCAGGTTGCCTTCGAGGAGACAATGACCCTGAACATGGGCCAGTGGCTGAGTTTTCCCTTCGTGGCTCTCGGTATATTCCTCATTGTCAGGGCACTGGTGCGCCCCAAGGTGAAACTGGACTATCCCAACCGCTTCGCCGACGCAAAACCGGGCAAGAAATGAAGTTCCTCCGAATCCTCTCCCTCCTGCCGGCCCTCTTTTGGGGCCTGTGCGTCGCCGGCCAAGAACCCGACGAGGCCGACCCCTATTTTCTGCTGTGCGGCGAGGCCGACCAAGCTATAGCCGACGGTAACTATGAGGAAGCCGCGGCGCGCCTGTGGGACGCCATCATGCTCAAACCGCAGGCGCCTCAGAATCTGCTCCTACGCACCAATCTCGGACTCATATATTCATATATCGATAAAGATTCCTTGGCGCTGACCACCCTCGACGATGTGATACTGGCTGCTCCAACTATGAAGACTCCGCGCGCAAACCGCGCGCGTGTGCTGCTCAAACTTGGCCGCGATGCCGATGCCCTGGAGGAATACCAGAACATTCTCGAACTTGATTCCCTGCACTACGAGGCGCGTTATTACCGGGGCATGATGGCTCTCTATACGGGTGTGCTGAACGTTGCCGAAGCTGATTTTCTGGTACTTAAAGAGGTTGCGCCTGAGAGTCTGATGACTGCACGCGCCCTTTCGGCGCTGTACTCCATGACGGGGCGTGACGCCGAGGCCGTGGCCTATTTCAAACGATTGCTGGAAGACGACAAGGCACCCGAGTATTACTCCGGTCTTGCGGGGTGCTATATTGCTTTGGAACAGTACAATGAGGCGTCCGAACTGCTGGCTCAGGCCCTGAAAGATTATCCCGACGACCCGGAACTCTATTACTACCGGGCCGTTCTGAACCGTAAGCGCTACCGCAACGACGATGCCCGGCGCGATGCCGAGCACGCTGTGAGTCTGGGGTTGAATCCGGCCAAAGTTGCCGATTTCAAGTAGTTAACGGCGGTGGGGCGGCTTATTTCCGAATAACGCCTTGATGAGGTCCGGACGTCCGATTTTGTGAAGCGTCCGGGTGATGTCGGCGCGGTAAGTCGGATCGTACCAGAAGAAAAATTCGCGTTGCAGAGCCTTGGCTTCCGGGCCGACAGCTGTGTACACTTCCTTGCCGGTGTACGGGTGGATGCCGGTGTAGTAAATCTCCGTGGCCAGCGTCATGGGTGTAGGGGTGAAGTCCTGCACCTGCTCCAGATGAAAATTCAGCTTCTTGGTTTCGACCGCCAGTTCCGCCATGTCCTCCGCTTTGCAGCCCGGATGTGACGAGATGAAATAGGGGATGATTTGCTGGCGCAGACCTTCGCGCTCGTTGACTCTGTCGAAAATACGCTTGAAGTCATGGAAGAGTTCAAACGATGGTTTACGCATGATTTTCAGTACGTTATCCGATGTGTGTTCCGGTGCCACTTTAAGGCGACCGCTCACGTGGTGAGCGATGAGCTGCTCATTGTAGAGGCGGTTGGCGCGGTCCACGGCAGGGTCGCCTGTCGGGTGCATCGAGAGGTCGTAGCGCACACCACTGCCCACGAACGACTTCTTAACTCCGGGCAAGGAGTCCACCGCGCTGTAAATGTCCAGGAGCGGGCGGTGGTCGGTGTTGAGGTTTGCGCAGGGACTCGGATGCAGACACGAGGGTCGCAGGCACCGGGCGCATTGCTCCTTGTCCTTCCCGCCCATGGAGTACATGTTGGCCGACGGGCCGCCGAGGTCGCTGATATAACCCTTGAAGTCGGGCATGCGCGTGACCTGACGGGCCTCTCGGAGAATCGACTCCTTGGAGCGCGAGGCGATGAACTTGCCTTGGTGGGCCGATATGGTGCAGAATGCGCACCCGCCGAAGCAGCCGCGGTGGAGGTTGATTGAGTGGCGAATCATCTCGTAGGCAGGAATGGTCTTGCCTTTGTAACGCGGATGGGGCAGGCGAGTGTAGGGGAGGTCGAAAGAGGCGTCGATTTCTCCCTGACTCATGGCCGGGAGCATGGGATTTATCTTTATGGCAATGTCACCGGTGGCCTGCCAAAGAACGGTGTCGCCCTTGAGGCGGTTGCTCTGCTGCTCAATGTGTTTGAAATTCAACGCCTGTGCACGCTTGTCCTTAAGGCACTCCTCGAACGAGCTCAGGACGACGTTATGCTCGTCCGGTTCCGGAATTTCAGCCAACGGGCGACGTACAGCAGTCTGCGCCACGTCGGTCATGTGCTCAATCTTCTCACCGGCCGCCAGACGCCCTGCGACCTCGAGGATTGTCTTTTCGCCCATGCCGTAGATGAGCATGTCGGCCGGGGCATCAGCGAGAATTGATGGTCTCAGACAATCCTGCCAGTAGTCGTAATGCGACAGTCGCCTTAGCGAGGCCTCGATTCCGCCGGCGATTATCGGCGTATCCGGGAAGAGCTCGCGGAGGATTTTCGAGTAAACGATGGTGGGATAGTCGGGTCGCGCTCCGTGGCGTCCGCCCGGGGTATAAGCGTCGTCCGAACGTCGCCGTCGTGCTGCGGTGTAATGGTTCACCATCGAATCCATCGCTCCGGGACTTATGCCGAAAAAGAGTCGCGGCGCACCGAACTTGCGGAAGTCGCGCAGGTCGTCCTGCCAGTTAGGCTGGGGCACGATTGCCACGCGATAGCCGGCCTTTTGTAGTGTACGGCCGATGACGGCGGCACCGAAGGCCGGATGGTCCACGTATGCATCGCCGGAAAAGAGCACCACGTCGACATAATCCCAGCCGAGCGCTTTCATTTCCTTTACGGATGTCGGAAGCCAGTCGGTGGGACGCAGGGCAGAATAGTCAATCTCTTTTTCCATATCAACCGGCCTGAAGTGTTTCGAGACGTTGTTCGAGCTTGATGATTTCGTCGCGCAAGCGTGCAGCAGTGACGAACTCCATATCCTTTGCGGCCTTGAGCATCTCCTGACGCAGGCGGTTGATGGAGCGTTGGAGTTCGTCGGGCGTCATGTATGGCACCACGGGGTCGGCGGCGATATCTACGCTCGTAACATATTCTTCCTGATAGGGTACCGACTGCTTGGGAGCTTTTTCGCGACGGTCGCGCTGCTGCTTGGCGCTGACGGGTTGCTTGCCGTGCAGCGGTGCATGTTCTTCTTCGTCGATGCCCACGATTGTGTTCCGCGCCTTGATGATGGCTTGCGGAGTGATGCCGTGCTCCTCGTTGTAGGCCAGCTGGATGGAGCGCCGGCGTTCGGTTTCGTCGATGGTTCGCTGCATGGAGTCGGTGATAGTGTCGGCGTACATTATCACTTCCCCGTTGAGGTTACGCGCCGCGCGCCCGACGGTCTGCGTCAGGGAACGATGGCTGCGCAGGAAGCCCTCCTTGTCGGCGTCGAGAATAGCTACGAGCGATACCTCCGGCAGGTCGAGACCCTCGCGCAGGAGGTTCACGCCGATGAGCACGTCGTACTCGCCCGCACGCAGGCCGTCGAGAATCTTGATGCGGTCCAGGGTGTCGACGTCGCTGTGGATATAGGCCGTCTTTATTTTCAGCTTCAGGAAGTAATCGTTGAGCTCCTCGGCCATGCGCTTGGTAAGGGTGGTGACCAAGGTTCGCTCGTTGCGTTCTATCCGTAGCTGTATTTCTTCAAGGAGGTCGTCAATCTGGTTGAGCGACGAACGCACGCTGATATGTGGGTCGAGCAAGCCGGTAGGACGGATAACCTGTTCAACTACAACGCCTTCGCATTTCTCCAGCTCGTAGTCGGCGGGCGTGGCGCTGACATACATCACCTGGTTGGTCATCTGTTCGAACTCCTCGAACTTCAGCGGGCGGTTGTCCAACGCCGCCGGCAGACGGAAACCGAAATTCACCAGATTCTCCTTGCGGGACCGGTCGCCGCCGAACATGGCGCGCACCTGCGGAAGGGTCACATGGCTTTCGTCCACGATTGTCAGATAGTCCTTCGGGAAGTAGTCCAGCAGGCAGAACGGGCGCTCGCCCTCGTTGCGGCCGTCGAAGTAGCGGGAGTAGTTCTCGATACCCTGGCAGTATCCCAACTCCTTTATCATCTCAATATCGTAGGTAACGCGCTCCTCGATGCGCTGGGCCTCGAGCTCACAACCCTCCTTGCGGAAGTACATGGCCTGCTTTTCGAGGTCGTTCTTGATTTGAGCGATTGCAGTCTTTTGGCGGGCGGGTGAAGTCACGAAGAGGTTCGCGGGGTAAATCTTGAACGAATCGTGGGTGCCCAACTGACTGTTATCTTCTGAATGATAGGTGCTTATGGATTCGATTTCATCGCCCCAAAACACAACGCGGACCACAATCGGTTCGTAGGCCAGGTGGATGTCGACCGTGTCGCCCTTTACGCGGAACGAACCCCGCTGGAACTCCACGTCGCTTCGGCAGTAGAGCGCGTCGACCAGGCGGTGGAGCATGGCGTTGCGGGTTATGTTCTGGCCGCGGGTAAGTTCCAACGAATTGTCGGTAAAGTCGTTAGGATTACCCATACCGTAGAGGCACGACACTGACGAAACCACCACTACGTCGCGACGTCCTGACAGCAAAGCCGACACCGTCGACAGGCGCAGGCGTTCTATCTGGTCGTTGATCATGAGGTCCTTTTCGATGTATTTGTCTACCGACGGTATGTATGCCTCAGGCTGATAATAATCGTAGTACGACACAAAATATTGCACCGAATTGTGCGGGAAGAACTGCTTGAACTCGCTGTAAAGCTGGGCTGCCAGTGTCTTGTTGTGGCTTAGTATCAGAGTCGGTTTCCGGACTTCCTGAATCACGTTGGCCATGGTGAAAGTCTTGCCCGAACCAGTGACACCTAACAGTGTCTGGGCCGGACGCCCCTCGCGGATACCTTCGGATAACTGCCTAATGGCCTCCGGTTGGTCGCCGGTAGGCTTATATGTTGAATTTAGCTTGAATTCCATATTGCAAAAATTAACCTACAAAGATACGAAATTTTTGCGCGAAAGTCAAGGATTTTTGCGATTATCGAAATGATTATCGCGAATTATTACCGGGTCTGCGCCTGAAAATTCGATGGCCGGTTCCGGCTGGTTCACAAACGTGTTGTTTTCAATAACGATATTTTTGTGGACCGCTCCGGCATCTTGCTGATTTTCAGGCTTTATAAGGATGGCAGGAGAGGAACATTCAACGAAGGCGTTTTCTTTTATGGTGAGGTCATGCACAGGGCCGGACTCGTACCAATTCCGAGCGTCGTCCGACACCAGGATGGCTGCCATGGGGATTCGGAAGAACAGATTGTTGCTGATTACCGAGCGGCGCCTGGTGGTGAGCAGGATGCCGCGGGTGGGGGTGCGAGCAAAGCGGTTGCCATGTATCAAGACCTCTGGAGTATAGGTGATATTTTCTACCACAAGGTTCTCAGAATCATATTCTTGTCCAATTATCTTGTCAAGAACGAGCTCGTACTCATAAAGGGATAGTGGCACCATACTCTCCACTTTAGCGGCGAAAAGTGCCCGGAGCGTATTCTTGTTTACGAACTCCACACTGTCGCCGGGAGCAAAAGGCGCGAATCCGAAAGTCTGGGGATGCATATACTTCACCATCGCTTTGCGCCCACCGATGCTCTGGACCTGCAGGTGCGTGCCGTGGATGTTTATCGGGTCGTCGTGCGAGCCTTCGAAGCTGCAATCGGCTATCTTTATAAGTCCCTTACAGGAAGAGAATTGAAGGAAGTCGGCAAACCCGGCGCATGTCCGCTCGGAATTAACATCAGGGCCGAACATAACCGACTCTACGGAAATATTCTCGCTTAACTGACTGACGATGCCGAAGTTACCCAAGAAATTGAAGTTGATGTGATCCAGCGTTACATCTCCGGAGTTGGTAATAAGGCCACCGGCTTCATTCCTTACGGCATGCCGTACCTGATATACTTCACCGGGCCTTACATCCGGGCGCCTGTCGCATCGGAATTCGACTTCTCGCTCACCCATCGGAATGGCTTCCCGATAGTTCCAGAGTGGGTTTGGTGCACGTTTGGTAACATTCAGGTCCGGGTAGAAAACCTGTGCTATAAATGCCGCTCCGGGATGTGAACCATCGTCGGGCAAAGACCAGCCATCTCCTACGAAGCGCAGTCGTTTGCCATCAATCTCAAACCTACCCGGCTCGGAAATCCGCGCCACAAACGATGCCGAATCAACGGCTATGATTGTGAACTCCGCAACGGAGGGGTCGGCGGCTGTAAGATGGAAATCGGTCAGGCGGATATTGGTGCAATTATCAATCACGAAGGTTGTCATTTCGCCGTGAGTGACAAATGTGGCTCCATTACCGTCGAGGGTTACGTTGGCCATGTCCTTGAACCACAGTCCGATATGTTTTGTCGGGTCCGGATACTCCTTCTCCGACGCCGTGTTGCTGATGTGATACGTCGCAGCTGAACCTTCAAGGCGTGATATATTATATATGTTGCGCTCGAGCCTTATGGTTACAGGCTCGTCGGCGTGCATCCCGGCTTCTTCAATGGCAGCTTGCAAAGTCTTTGTGGCATCACCGCCGACGGCCGGCACGTTTATGGTATATGCCCCGGCCATAAGCGGAATCAAGAGCAGGGTAGTCAGGAAGAAGCGTTTCATAATCAATTTTTTTTACAAAAATAGCTAAAATTTCGGGAATACCCGAAAACTTTGACTATCTTTGCGCTAAAACAACCGATATAACCAATACTTGCCATGGAAACACCAATACCACCCCTTACCTGCGTAGGGCCCGTCTACACCAAGACCTGGCTTGGAAAACGAGCTCTCCACATGCTCATAATTTCGGCAATCTTTGCTGTGGCCGCACTTTTTGTCGATTCCGTATGCAGTTCCCGCGAATATCTCGGACTTCTGACAGGTGACCGTGGCTCCAAGGTTGAAGCCTCCGTGAGCTACTGCTTCATCATTGAAGCCATCACCCTGTACACCCTCGTGCTGGTGGAAATCGCCTATCGCAAAGAAATATCCATAATACAATACGTGCTTATCGGCGCTGCGCTATTCGTGTTCTACTGGCTGTTGCTTTCGTTCTCAGAGTTGATGTATTTCTGGCTCGCCTATGGAATTGTCACAATTATGACCGTGGGGCTCATCGGTGCATTTATCAACGGCATAACTCACTACACAAAGGCCGTTGGCATGAGTGTGGGCATCCTCCTTTGCGAATATGCCGTCATTCTCGTGTTGCTCTACATCGGCAAGCTCGCCTTGCTTATAGGCAGCCTCTGCATCTTTGCGCTTATAGCACTGGCGATGTACTTCACCCTCAAGCTCAAGATTGAAAACGACGAATTCGTATTGAAGTGAGCACTCTTCCCCCTCCAATGCCACCCGGACTTCGCTCAGGCGAGAAGTTCGGGGTGTCCGGGCGCAAAATCTTCCTGCTCGGGCTTCAGTGTTGCGTGCTAATGATTGTGGCGCTGGTGGTGTGGGCTAAAGTCTACGACCGCGAGTCCACCAACCGTCGCACCGTCAGCGAGCTAAGCGCTGAGTTCGGCGAACAAGTCACCGTTCACGGGCCTATGTTGCGGCTGAGTGATATGCTTATCATCGCCCCGGAGTCCTACGAGGCCAAGGCTAAGGTCGAAACTTTCTACATCCACCGCAACATCTACGAAGCGGAGGTGTACACGGCCCACATACGTTGCAGCGGCTCCTTCAGGCTACCCAAAGAGTATATCAACAACCCGGCGCGCGTTGAGTTCTACATGCCGCTGGACCAATATCAAATCCTCAACCCAACGCCATTGGAAGCCGACGGCCACAGCATCAACTGGGAGGCCAAGGGTACGGACTATTGCGCAACTATCCAGGCCGACCAATTAGGATACGAATTCAATTTCTCGACATCGTTCGACGTCCGAGGATCCAGTGGTCTCTTTCTCTATCCTACAGGGAAGAGGAGTGAACTCGTCATCGAAGGTCAGGCAAAAAATCCATCGTTCCAAGGGGCGCAGCTTCCCAATAGGCGCAGTGTTAAGGGAAAGGATTTTAGGGCTGAGTGGCTCATTGATAAGCAAATTGATCGCGATGCAGTTGAAGCTGTAGGAGCTGATTTCCTCGTCGGCGTTGACCACTATCAGAAGGTTTCCCGCTCCATGAAGTACGCCTTCCTCATCATCGTGCTCACCTACATCTCGGTTCTCTTCTGCGAAATTATCCTAAAGCATCCGATTCCGTTGCTCAACTACTTCCTCATCGGCGCAGCCCTGGTTCTGTTCTACGTCCTGTTGCTCTCCTTTGTAGAACATATTTCCTTCGGTTGGTCCTACCTCATAGCCGCGGGAATGACCATCATCCTGATAGCCCTGTATATGTACCGGATGCTGTGCTCGCTCAGAGTCGGCCTTTCCATCGCCGTAATACTCACCATCCTCTACATTGTGTGCTTCATCCTGCTCACCCTCGGGCGCTATGCTCTCCTCATGGGTAGCCTGCTGCTGTTCGTGGTGCTCGCCCTGATGATGTACGGCTCCTTGAAGCTCAAGCACTGATGGCTAAAAACAAGAACGCCCTGCTGCGCTATTACACGATCGACCGCTGCCTCCGCAACACAGGGCGTCGGTGGACGTTGGACGACCTTGTGGACGCCTGCAGCGATGCCCTTTATGAATATGAGGGTAAGCCCGACTTGGTGAGTGTACGCACCGTCCAGCTCGACCTCCAGATGATGCGTTCGGACCGTCTTGGCTATGCGGCCCCTATCGAAGTGTACGACCGCAAGTATTACCGCTACGCCGACCCCGATTTTTCAATCCGTAACCGGCCGCTCTCCGAACGCGACCGTGAAGTACTCAATAGAACCGTCGACCTGTTGCGGCGTTTCGACGAGTTCGACCGCTTCCATGAAATGGCCGAAGTAGTGAGCCGCCTGCAGGACCGGGTTGCCTCCGATCGCCGCGAACCGATTGTTGACTTCGAGCGCAATCCGAACCTCCGCGGGTTGCAGTTCCTAAACCCGTTGTATGACCTAACTGCCTCGCGCACAGTTGCTCAAATTGAGTACAAAGCCTTTAAGGCCACAAGTCCGCGAACATTTTTCCTGTCGCCGCAGCTTCTGAAAGAGTACAACAACCGCTGGTTCGTCTTCGGAGCTGTTGGGCCCGACTGCCGCCTGTTCAGCCTGGCCCTCGACCGCATCATCTCCATCACTGCGCGACCCGACCTGCGCTTTAGTCCTGACCCGGCGTTCAACCTGAGCTACTTCGACAACCTCGTAGGCGTGACGCGAGGCGAGTATTCAACCGTCGAAAAAGTACGCATCGTCGCGGACCCCTTGCAGGCCGAATACGTGCGCACCAAACCCATCCATGCCTCCCAGCGCGAACTCTCAGCCGACGCTTTCGGCAATGTAACCTTCGAGCTCGAGGTCGACATCAATCACGAACTCGAAAACCTTTTGCTCGGCTTCGGACCGCGTATAAAGGTAGTTCAACCCGGGTGGCTGGTGGAAAAATTGGCTGAAAATGTCAAAAAAATGCTCGTTGACTATCAAAAAATTTTATCTACGCAAAATCTTTGCGTAGATGTTCCCGAACTTTGCATCACAAACCAAAACCGAAACAAAATGAAAACTATCGAAGGTCATGATGTGAAGATTTTCACCGACAATATTGAGCAGGGCGCACTGGATCAGATTCGTCGACTGCTCTCCGTAGAAGTGTTCGCCGACAAGAAGATACGAATCATGCCCGACGTCCACGCCGGCGCCGGTTGCGTCATCGGCTTTACCGGCAACCTCGGCGATAAAGTAATCCCCAACATAGTCGGCGTAGACATTGGCTGCGGTATGCGTGTACTTCGCCTTTCAAATGTGGACGACATCGACTTCCACGAATTTCACAATCACATCCTCACCAATATTCCCTCCGGCCAGCGGGTTCGCGAGGTCAAGTACAACTACAAAGTGCTGGTGGATGAGGAAATGGATGTCTACCGCCAGGCAAAAGCCATGATTCAGCAGATGCGGTGCTACCGCAACCTCAAGAACATGGACCGAATACACAAAGCCGCGGGTACCCTCGGAGGCGGTAATCACTTCATCGAACTCGACCGCGACGAGCAGGGGCGCCTCTACCTCGTGATCCACACAGGCTCCCGAAACCTCGGCAAGCAGGTTGCGGAGTTCTACCAGGACAAGGCCATAGGACATCTCACCGAAGGCTTCGACGACCTCGAAGCAAACATAGCGCGACTAATAGAAGAATATAAAGCCACCGGACGTCGCTCCGAAATCCAGGCAGCCATCAAGAACATGCGCAAAACCTATGGGCAACACAACCCTTCAATCCCCGCCGACCTCTGCTATCTCGAAGGGCAGATGCGCGAGGACTACCTGCACGACATGCGCCTGTGCCAGCAGTGGGCTGTTCTCAACCGACGGCTCATCGCCATGCTTCTGGTGAAATTCTTCCCCGGCGCCGTGGTCGAAGAAGAATTTGAGTCCGTCCACAACTATATCTCCGACGATAACCTCATCCGTAAAGGAGCAATTTCAGCCGCAGAAGGCGAGCACTGTATTATCCCCCTGAACATGCGCGATGGCTCACTCATCTGCACCGGACTCGGCAACCCCGATTGGAATCAATCCGCACCCCATGGAGCAGGTCGTATCATGAGCCGTTCGCAGGCATATGAGCGCGTAACTTTGGAGGAATTCCAAGAATCAATGAAAGGAATCTATTCCGAAAGCGTCAACGACTTCACCCGCGACGAATCCCCGATGGTCTATAAACCCGCCCAGGAAATCATCGACAACATCTCGCCCACCGTCACCGTCACCGCCGTCATCAAACCCATCTTCAACTACAAATCCTCCAAATAACTAATTTACGTAATTGCATTTTGTTTGATAAATAAACAAATTATGGAAGTGCGGTCAGAGTGTGCGATTGGAAAGAAAGTGTTATCTTTGCAGAGTTATGATTATCGAGACTGA
>CAYNHP010000044.1:0-5013 GCA_964397235.1 uncultured Bacteroides sp.
CATAAACCTCGCAGGAGGTGAAAATGCCGATGCTCTCAATTGCGCCGACGATGCTTTTAACGGCTGTCCCGTAGAAAATCTCTACCAGAACCGCAACACCGAGGGCACTCCGTTTGCCGAATCGGAAACTCTTAAGAATGTAACAATCGGTGAAGGAGTAACAGAGCTCAGTGAAGGCGAGTTCGGCAACTGCAAGGACATCGAGTCTATAACATTCGAAGGCGCAACTCCGCCTACCGTACCCGAAAATGCCTTCAATAAGACAATTACGGAAACCGTAGTCCCCAAAGTGCCCGACGAAAGCCTCGAAGCGTACGAAAATGAAATCGGCAACAGCTTCAAGGAAATCGAAAGCTTTGATGCAATCACAGCAACTGTCGACGGCATCTCTTACAAGGTCGAAAAAGATGCGTCCGGAAACAGCGTTGTAACAGTTACCGGCTCCACCGATCAACTCCCCGCTCAGGTTGTTATCCCCGAAGAAGTGACCATCGAAGGCGTGACATATCCCGTTACTAAAATTGATGACGGAGCATTCGAAGGCAACACTCAGATTGCCGGAGTGACAATTCCCACCTCCGTAACCGAAATCGGCGAAGGCGCCTTCAAGGATTGCGAAAACCTGAAGGATGTTGTCATCAACGATGGAGAAAAACCGCTTAATTGTGAAAAGGATGCATTTTCCGGAACAGGCGTTGAAACTGTTTATCAGGGACGCGACACTGAGGGTAATCCATTTGCCGGCAGTGAGAATCTCACTGAAATTACCATCGGCGAAGACGTTACTCAAATTACAGAGGGAGAATTTGCCGATTGTCCTGCCATCACAGAGATAACACTGAAGAATCCCGACCCCGAAAAAATCGACATTGCCGACAATGCATTCGACGAGAGTGTCTATCAAGATGCAACCGTGAAAGTTCCCGAAGGCAGCGAGGAGGACTACAAGAACTCAGGCGACGGGTCCGGCAAGTTCGAAAACATTGAACCTATCACCGAAGAAAGCGCCTACACAATCCGTATCGAACCCGCTACCGTCAACGTGGCTGAAGGACAAAGCATAACCCTAACTGTAGTTTTCGACCCTGAAATGCCCGACGACGCCATCCTGGTTTGGAGCACTTCGGACCAGACAATAGCCACCGTCAATGCTCAGGGTGTAGTCACCGCAGTCAAAGCCGGTAAAGCGACCATCACCGCAACAGCTCCCAATGGGCAGAAAGCGACCTGCGAAGTGGTGGTATCAGTCCTCACAAGCATAGCCGGGCCGTACACCGACGATGACCTCGTGAAAGTTGTCGATGGTACCATAATATTCGCCAACGGAACACAAGGCCAAGTGTTCACAATGTCAGGAGTCGTAGTCGCTACGAGTACCAACGGCACCGTAGCCAACCTCCCCCGCGGTACCTACATTGTCAAGGCCGGCGGAAAAGCATTCAAGATAATCCTCTAACCCCCCCCACATCCCCATTCAAGAAGGCGAGCCCACGCGGACTCGCCTTTTGTCATACATTCGATGTAATTACCCTCTCGTACCTACTCAAACTCTTCCTGCTCCCGCGAAGTGATGTAATAGTCGTAGTAGGCGATGAGGAGGGTGGTAAGGGGCAGGGCGATGATGAGGCCGATGAAGCCGAGGAGGGTGCCCCAGACGGAGAGGGACAGGAGGATGAGGGCGGGGTTGAGGCCCATGGCATTGCCCATGATGCGGGGGGTTAGGATGAGGTCCTGGATGGCCTGGACGACGATGTAGACTATCATGGCACTCCACCAGATGTGCCAGAAGTCGACGTTGGCGTCGACGGAGTAGACCAGGCAGAGGAGGGTGGTGGGTATGAGGGAAATGAGCTGGAGGTAGGGGACCATGTTGAGGAGGCCTATGAAGAGGCCGAGGATGATGGCCATGGGGAGGTTGATGATCATGAATCCGATGCAGAAGAGGATTCCGACGCAGAATGCTACGAGGGCCTGGCCGCGGAAGTAGTGGTTCATGGAGTTCTTGATGTCGTCGCCTATGGAGAGGACCATTTCGCGGTATTTTGGCGGAATCATGCGTCGGGTTCCGCGGATGAGGCGTTCGTAGTCGATCATAATGAAGACGACGTAGAGGATGACGAGGAACCAGTTGAAGACGTCCATGACTACGTTGTAGCCTCCGGCGATGAAGCTTCCGAGGGTTTCGAGAATTGTGCGGATGTCCTGGCGGGTTAGTTCGCGGGCGATTGTTTCGAAGTCGATAGTTGTGCGGAGGTACTCGTGGAGCGACTCGGGGATGAATGCGATAGAACCGGCTCCGCGGGAGTAGTCGCGAATGAAGTCGGCGACCTGGTGCATTTCGTTGATGAGCGATGGGACGAGGAAAATGCCGAGTGTGACCAGGATGAGGCAGGCTTCGAAGAGGGTCATGAAGATTGGGAGCCATCGCTTTTTGACGCCGAGGAGCCGGCGGTTGTACTGGACGAAGGGTTCGAGGATGTAGGCAATGAGCCAAGCCACGAGGAAGGGCAGGAGGACGCCGGAGAGGATGTTGATGAGGTATATGACGCCGAGAAGGATTCCGATGCCGAAGAGGATGCGGGCCACGCGGTCGAATGTGAAGGGGCGGCCTGTGTAGGGCGGGATTTGTGGGAGGCCTTTGACCGGCGTGCGCTGTTCTTTTGCCATGAAGAGTGATTTTTTGGGTTCAGACGCCACGAAATTAATAACTTTGCCGTATATTTGCAAATATTTTCTGTGCGAGTGCACAATTATTGTTTATCACATTTTTTGCAATGCAAAGTCACACCACAACGCAGGCGCCGGCAGTGAAGGCGCTCAACGACCAGGCATGGGCGAGGTGGACCGCACTGGGTCTGCTGGCGTTCGCCATGTTCTGCTCGTATATCTTCATGGACATTCTGTCGCCAATCAAGGATTTGCTGCAGTCGGAAAAGGGCTGGGACTCGACGGCCTTCGGTACGATGCAGGGCGCGGAGACGTTCCTGAACGTGTTTATTTTCTTCCTGATTTTTGCAGGAATTATCCTGGACAAGATGGGCGTACGGTTCACGGCGCTTCTTTCGGGCGTGGTTATGCTCGTGGGTGCGGTGATCAACTGGTACGCGCTTACGGATATGTTCGCCGGGAGCTCGCTGGATGTGTGGTTCACTAATCATCTGAACTATATTCCGGTTTTCGACGAGCTGGGTATTTCGCCTTTCTATGAGGGTATGCCTGCGAGCGCGAAGTTCTCGGCTGTAGGCTTCATGATTTTCGGCTGCGGCGTTGAGATGGCCGGTATTACGGTTAGCCGCGGCATCGTGAAGTGGTTCAAGGGCCGTGAGATGGCGATGGCGATGGGCACTGAGATGGCACTGGCGCGCCTGGGCGTGGGAACGTGTATGATTTTCTCGCCGTTCTTTGCGATGCAGGTAGGCGACGGCATCAGTGTGAGCCGCCCGGTGGCTTTCGCGGTGGTTCTGCTGCTGATTGCGCTGATTATGTTCATCGTTTATTTCTTCATGGACCGCAAGCTGGATGCCCAGACGGGTGCCGAGGAGGAGAAGGACGACCCCTTCCGCATTTCTGACCTCGGCAAGATTCTGAGCTCGGGCGGATTCTGGATTGTGGCGCTGCTGTGCGTGCTTTACTATTCGGCGATTTTCCCCTTCCAGAAGTATGCGGTGAATATGCTGCAGTGCAACCTGACGCTTGAGAAGCCTGATGCGGGTTCGTTCTGGGGCTCGGAGGCTGTGACGCTGATTCAGTATTTTATCATGCTCGGTGTGGCCATAGCGGCTTTTGCGGGGAATTTCTCCAAGAATAAGGCTATGCGCAACGGACTGTTCGTGCTGGCGGTGGCTCTGCTGGTGGTTTACTGTGTGTTCGGGTATATGCGCCAGGAGGCGTCGGCGATTTTTGCCGTGTTCCCGTTGCTGGCGGTCGGTATCACTCCGATTCTGGGCAAGTATGTAGACCACAAGGGTAAGGCTGCGTCGATGCTGGTGTTCGGTGCGCTGCTGCTGATTCTGTGCCACCTGACGTTTGCGTTCATCTTGCCGGCCTGCAAAGGTCATGACCTGCTGGGCGTGATTGTAGCCTACGTTACGATTCTGGTGTTGGGGGCATCGTTCTCGCTTGTGCCGGCGTCGCTGTGGCCGTCGGTGCCCAAGCTGGTGGATGCGAAGATTATCGGCTCGGCCTACGCTCTGATTTTCTGGATTCAGAACATCGGCCTGTGGCTGTTCCCGATGCTGATAGGCAAGGTGCTGACGTCGACGAACCCGGAAATTGCTGAGGCTGTGGCCAACGGGACGATGACTGAGGAGGTTGCGTCGGTGAGCTACAACTACCAGTGGCCGCTGGTGATGCTGGCCGTGCTGGGCGTTCTGGCTCTGCTGCTGGGCCTTGTGCTGAAGGTAATTGACCGCAAGCAGCATCTTGGTCTGGAGCTTCCGAACGTGGTTAACCCCGAAACCGAGGAGGCCGAGGTGCTTTCTGCAGAAGAATAATTTTGACCAAACGGGATTTTGAACGACATTTCGAGGCGCTGTACCTGCCGCTGGGCATGTACGCGCTTCGATTTGTTGATGATACGGATGCGTCGGAGGACCTTGTCCAGGACGCGTTCGTGAAGGCGTGGGAGGTGATTGAGAGCGGGGGTGAGATTGAGAATTTCAAGGCGTGGATTTACCGCAGTGTGCACAATGTCTGCATCGATTATCTACGCCGACGCCGGGAGCGGGTGGATATTGTGGAGCTGGAAGAGCCTGCGGCTGAGGATATTGACACATCGGAGCGCGACGCGGCTGTGTGGCGGGCGGTGGACCGGCTGCCGGAGCGGTGCCGGGAGATTTTCCTGATGAGCAAGCGCGACGGGCTGACGGACGATGAGATAGCGGTGGAGCTTGGGCTTTCGGCCAAGACGGTGCGTAACCAGATTTCGAAGGCTTTTGAGCGGCTGCGGGAGGCTCTGCGGCCGGGTCACAGGCCGGTGTTTCTGCCGTTTCTTTAATGCATAATTCATAATTC
>CAYNHP010000044.1:5113-17955 GCA_964397235.1 uncultured Bacteroides sp.
CATAATTCTTGCTCCGCAAGCGCGAAGGCGATGACATAATGACAAGGAGCAAGCTCCTTGCACACTGACAAAAGCCCCGGGCTGCGCACGGGATTGGATGGGCTGAAGCCCTTCACTTTTTCAAACCGCCTGGTTTTGGCGTTGGAGGCACGTTGTGGCGAGCGGGAGCTCGCCACCTCCATACTTTGCGGGCGTTGAGGGCACGTTGTGGCGAGCGGGAGCTCGCCACCTCCATAAATTAGCGGGCGGGGGCTCTTTTTTTCTTTTGGGGATGGGAGGATTGGGGAGGAGTTGCGTCATAGGGAAAAAGTGATTTGCAATGAAAAGATTTTTTACTGTATGTGTTATTCTGCTGGGCTTTGTGGCCGGGCATGCCGGAGAACCCTCGCGTGGTTACCGCGGGTTCTTCGAATGGAGCAATGACCTCTATGCACCGAAGGTTGTTAACTGGCTCAATCCGTCGGAGCAGGTGCGCGAAACGCGCTACTTCACCGGTGTGACGACGTCGCACGGTTACCAAATCGACCGGAGGTTCTTCGTGGGCCTCGGCGCGGGGTTTGAGCACAGCAGCACGGCGGGCCGGTGGATTGTTCCTCTGTTCGTGGAGGGACGGGCGGACTTCCGCCTGGGCAAGTTCACGCCGTTTGTGGACCTGCGCGGGGGTGTGAACGTGGGCAGCGGAGTGTGCGGCCTGTTCTCGCCCACGGTGGGTTACCGCTTCAGCTGGGGCCGCAAGGTGGGCATCAATGTGGGCCTGGGAATGACTGTGACCGGTTATCACTACGACCTGCTGGATGTGACCCAAAACGAGCTCGGCTACTGGGATTGGGTTAAGATTGGCGACGGAAGCCATTACGACGCCATGTTTACTTTCCGCGTAGGGATAGATTTCTGAGTATGCGCAAGGAAGAAGAAATAGGCTTTGTGGCTCGACACTACCGCCGCGGGAAGTTTGATACCCGGACCGCCTGGCTACGCATGGGCCTGGGAAGCCGGCACCGGTGGAGCGGATGGCGGATAGCGGCGAGCATCGCCATCACGGTGGCGCTGGGCGCAACGGCGGCCATGCTGATCCGCAGTGAGTTTAGAATTCATGAACAGGAGCCGACGGAGGTGACGGTTGCTCCCTCCGCCGCGCCCACTGCGGCGGTGAAGTCGCTGGACTTCGAAGGGGCGTCGTTACCGACGGTTCTGAACGAAATCCATGAGGCTTACGGAGTGGAGGTTACCGGTGCGCCGGCCAATGCGGGCGAGCTGAAGCTGACTCTGCACTACGAGGGCAACGTGGTGGAGCTGATATCTACAATCAACGAAATATTGGGCACGAGCCTTGAATTGAAAGAATGAGATACATGATAATTCTGCTGGCCATGCTGACGCTGAGTGCGACGGCATGGGGCCAGCGTGTGAGCATCGTGGCGCAAGAGCGTCCGGCGGAGGAGGTTTTCCGCGAGCTGATGGCTCAGACAGGGAAGAACTTCGTGTACCAGCCGGAGGTGATGGATGGCTTGACTGTGAGCGTAAGTGCTCATAATCAGCCGCTAAAGGATGTGTTGCGGCGTATGTTCGCCGACACGGACGTCAGCTTCAAGGTAAAGGGCAAGGATGTGTTGCTCAAGCGTAAACCTAAGCGTGGCGTCACTGCGAAAGGTGCCGAACCCGTCTATGTTGCCGCTGCTGAGGCTCCTCGTATGCTGGAGGAGGTTGTGGTGGTGTCGCGCCTGGAAGCCCCTGAACTTGAGACGGCTGAGATGGGGGCCCGGAAGATTACCGGGGACGAGATAGCGCGCGTACCGGCCCTGCTCGGTGAGGCTGATGTGATCAAGGCCCTGCAGCTGCAGCCGGGTGTGAACGAGGGTACCGAGGGGCTGGCGGGCATGAACGTGCACGGCGGTGCATCGGACGAGAATATGTATATGCTTGATAATGTGCCGCTTTACCACGTGAACCATTTTGCGGGTCTGTTTTCGGCCTTCAATGTGGACGCGGTGCGCTACATCGACTTCTTCAAGACGTCGATACCGGCCAAGTACGACGGGCGGCTGTCGTCGTTCCTTGATGTACGCACCAAGAGCGGGAGCACAGAGGGTCATCACGGTACGGCGAAGCTGGGCCTGACCTCCGGGGCGTTCAATATCAACGGGCCGATAGGCGGGCGGACGACCTATGCCGTGGCGCTGAGACGGTCGTGGTACGACGTGCTGACTGCTCCGGCTTTTGCGCTGATAAACACGCGGAGCCAGGAGAAACTCTCGTTCAACTACGCCTTTACTGACCTCAACGCCAAGGTCAGCCACCGCTTCAACGAGCGGACGTCGGGCTATGTGAGCGCCTACTTCGGCGACGACTATTTCCGGACTCGCGACAAGGAGGACGGCGACGTTGAGCACGGGTACTTTTACGAGGAGAAGAACGATTTCCACTGGGGTAACATCGTGGCTCAGACGGGTTTGGTGCACCGGATGCGTCCTAATCACAGCGCGGAGTTCACGCTGGCCTATACCCGATATTTTTCGAGCCTGCGCACGAGCGAGCGCGAGTTTGAGCAGGTGAACGGCCAGATTGTGGACGATGTAAGCACGTCGGCCCGCACGAGCAACAACATCAACGACTGGATTGCGCGGGCTGATTTCAACTGGACTCCGGGAGAGCGGATGCGTGTACGCTACGGGGCGAGTTTTACTGTGCACCGGTTCCTGCCGGCGCAGGCGTCGCGCAGCAGCGATGTTAACGGGACCCAAAGCTCGTTCCGCGACTCGACCCACCGCTATATTGGCGGAGAGGTTAACGCTTACATCGATGACGACTGGCGAGTGAGCGAGCGCGTGCATGTCAACGGAGGCGTCCATGCAACCGGTTTCCGCATCGAGGGAGGGACGAAGTGGGGCGTGTCGCCGCGGGTGTCGGTCAATTTTAAGCTGAACGAGCGCATGGCCCTGAAGGGGGCTTACAGCCGGACGACACAGTTCGTGCACCAGCTGGCGCAAAGCTACCTCTCGCTGCCGACGGACCAGTGGATACCGGTGACGGGTAAGTTCAAGCCCGAGACGGCGGACAAGATAGCCGCGGGGTTCTACTTCGCGACGCCGGACAGGCGCTTCAACGCGTCGGTGGAGGGCTACTGGAAGTGGATGCATAACCTGGTGGAGTACCGCGATGCGTACTATCTGCAGCCTATCGCCGGGATGTGGAGCACGCGGCTTACGAGTGGGAGCGGTGTTGCCAAGGGCATCGACTTCAGGGTCGAGAAGATGTTCGGGAAGTTTACCGGGCAGATTTCGTACGCGCTGGGGTGGGTGGACCACCGGTTTGCGGAGCGTAACGGAGGTAGGCGTTACCCTGCGCGCTACGACAACCGCCACACCATCAAGGTTTCGGCCACGTGGGCGGTGAGTGCGAAGGTTGAACTCAGCGCGGTGTGGATCGGGCATTCCGGCAACCGCTTCACGCTTCTGCCTCAGCAGTGGGAGGGCCTCGATGCGGGTACGTTCTATGGGAGTGACACGCCGTCGCTGCAGGCGCCGATAAATAACTATCAGTTGCCGTTCTACCACCGCCTCGACCTTGGGGTGAAGGTGCGCAACAGCCGCGGGTACTGGAATTTCGGCCTCTATAATGCCTACTGCCACATGAACGCTGTGGCCATCCGCCTTGGCACGCGCCACGATACGGTGCTGACACCAACCGGGGTACAATATGTTAATGAACCTAAGTTTCAGAAAGTTAGTTTGTTACCTATAATTCCTTCAATTTCATACACATGGGAATTCTGAGATTCTTTACAGCCGGGGTGCTTGCCGCCGCCCTGAGCGGATGCTACACCGATTTCGAGCCGAAGGTGGATGTGGAGCCGGTTCTATGCGTGAACTGCATCGTTACGGCCGGCGAGCCGATAGAGCCGAAGGTGACGCGTACGTGGCTCTACACCGACACAAACGGCGCGCAGCATAACGCTGTGGATGATGCAACGGTTACCATTTACGCCAACGGGCAGGCAGTTTCGGCTAATTATCTGCCCAAGGCGGGCGACTTGATCCGGATTCACGCCAGCAGCGGGCGCTACGGGGAGGCCGATGGTGAGGTGCGGGTGCCGGATGCTGTACCGGTAGGCGATGTTGAGTTTGAGCCTAAGGTGTCGTACATCTATTATGATGAGCAGGATGGGGTTGCATACTTTTTGGTGACGTTCGTCATGGGTTTGCGGGTTGCTATCCCGGACCCGGCGAATGTTGAGAATTACTACCACTACGGGCTGAGCAGCTATGGTTCGGACGAGACTGAATATGAGCCGGACGGGAATTACTTTGCGGGGGTATACAGCGGAGGCCTTGATTTCAAGTACGAGCCGATTTTCGGCGAGCATATCAGCGCCATTGAGAGCGTCATAGGCGCTGATTCATACGGGTTTACGTTCTTTACTGACCGACAATTCAGCGGGAAGACCTATTGGCTGAACATCAAGTACACGCGGTGCGAAGCGAATTTTGTGCTGCCGGTGGAAGAGCTGGACGCGGGGTTGGACTGCGGGTTCACGGTGCGCCTGTCGAGCTTGTCGGAGAGCTATTATAACTGGTACAATTACTGCTGGCACGAGTACGACGGATTGCTGGGCGACCTGCAGAACGTGGGCCTGGGCGAACCCCTGAGCGGCTACAGCAATGTGAGCACGCATGCGGGGGTCATTGCGGCGCGGAACGTGAGCGAGTATAAAATTGACCTGCGGGCGTTTTTGGAGGGGGTACTACAGGAGGGTCTTTAGAGGTGGACGCCTTCTCGATACAACTATTCTCGGCCGAGCTCGGCCGAGAACGGTACGGGATGGTTCTTTCGTGGTTTTTCCTTTGAGGGCTATTGTGGCGAGCGGGAGCTCGCCAACTCTATAGATTCTTAGCCACGGACGATGATGAGGGTCATGTAGGCAATGTAGCAGGCCACGAGGAAGATGCCGGGGAGGCGTGAGAAGCGGTGGTCCTTGTTGAGGGCGGGGAAGAGCCAGAGCAGGAGTGCGCCGCCGACCATGGTTATGAAGTCGAAGAATCCGACGGAACCTGCGGCCAGGGGTGTGATTGCGGAGCTGATTCCGATGGCCAGGAGCGCGTTGATGATGCATGCGCCGACGATGTTGCCGAACGCGAGGCCCGGTTGGCCTTTGAGGGTGGCGGTGAGTGATGTGAAGATGTCTGGGAGCGAGTTGCCGATGGCGACGATGGTCAGTGCGACCATTCCCTCGGACATGCCCGCTTTGAGGGCTATGCCGCTGGCGCCGTCCACTACCCAGTTGGCACCGATAACCAGGGCCACGAGTCCGCCGACAATCATGAGCCATGCGAGCCATTGACGGGCGGCCTGTGAGCCGGAAGCGGCGGCGGTGGTGGCCGTGGCTGTGGCGACGGAGTGGTCGGAGGTGGGCACCGAGGGAATTACCTGCGTTTTGGTGCTCTTGATGGTGAGCCACATGTAGATGACGAAGATGGACAGGAGCATGAGGCCGGCGGAGCGGTTGATGATGTTGGTGGAACTGCCGTCGAAGATTACGGAGTCGCCGACAATCCAGAGGGAGGTCATCGAAAGGAAGAGGAGGGGGAGGTCCTGCGTGCGCATGAGGTCACTGACTTTCCACGGGCGGATGAGGGCCATGAGACCGACCACGAGGAGGAAGTCGAAGATGTTTGCGCCGACAACGCCGCCGACGGCGAGTGCGGTTTTGTGTTCCAAGGCTGATTCGACGCATACGGCGATGTCGGGCATGGAGCTGCCGAGGGCCACGACGGTGAGGCCGATCATGAGTGACGAAACTTTGAAGCGCTTTGCTACGGCAACGGCGCCGTCGGTGAGGTAGTTGCCGCCGACAACGAGGAGGATGAGGCCTCCGATGAGCAGGAGAATGTCTTGGAACATGGTGCAGGATAGATTTTTCTTCTATAACACTTAGGGAGGGGCGTTAGTTCTTAGCTTTTGGGGAATATCAAGGAGTAAGCTCCTTGCACGAAAGACAAAAGTTATGACTTTGGCAGGAAAGGCCTCGATTTTTCACAACATCGCCTCTCCGAGGCTCCTTTCTCTCGGAGCTCTATACCCCAGGCTGCGCCTGGGGTTAATCACGACGGCGCCCCTCCGGGCTGGGCGCTGGAGGCACGTTGTGGTAGAGCGTGAGCTCGCCACCTCCATAGGTGTGGAAAGCGGCCGATTCGGGTGAATTGGCCGCTCCACGTTTCAACTATTTATGAGAATCTGCATGGGGGTTATCCTCCTTGCAATGGGTATAACGACTGCGGGCGGGAATTTCCCGCCCACAGTCGTTTAAAAAACTATAAATTATGGAGCTCAGGTGGCCGAGCGGACGGCGCTGAGGAATTCGGCGCGCAGGGCGGGGTCGTTGAAGTCGCCTTCGTAGTGCATGGTTGTTGTTGCGGAGTGCTGCTTTTCGACGCCGCGCATTTTCATGCAGAGATGCTCGCCGGAGCAGAGCACGATAGCGCCTTTGGCTCCGAGGATTTCGACAACCTTGCGGCAGATTTGGGCTGTGAAGCGTTCCTGAACCTGAAGACGGCGAGCGTAGACGTTGACCAGACGTGCGAGTTTGCTGATTCCGACTATTTTGCCGTTGGGGATGTAGCCGATGGAGACTTTTCCGAAGAAGGGGAGGATGTGGTGCTCGCACATGGAGTAGAATTCGATGTCGCGGACGATAATCATGTGTGAGCCTTCGTGCTCAAAGAGAGCGTCGCCTACGACCTGCTCGGGCGACTGCCCGTAGCCGGAAGTGAGGAAGCGAAGTGCTTTGGCGGCCCGGACGGGAGTTTTGAGGAGGCCCTCGCGGGTGGTGTCCTCGCCGAGGAGTTCGGTTATAGCCTTGAGGTGAGCTGCGATAGCGTCAATGCGTTCGTCTTCGGTCATTTCTGGTGGTTGATTTTATCGCGTACGATACGCAGGTAGGGGGTGAGGCGCGGAATGGCTGCTTTGATTTCGGCCAAGGTCTGCTCGGCCTCGGCCCGGGAGCGGAAGTCGCCGGCCTTGACGCGCCAGTAGGGGGAGTTGAAGGAGATGTAAGTGCGCAGGTGGGGGAAGTGGGTTGTGACTTCGCGGCTGACGTGCTCGGCCTGTGAGTGGGCAGAGCGGGGGTTGTTGTCGTCGAAGACCTGCACGCGGTAGCCTGCGCGGGCGGTTTGTGCGTCGTCGGCTTCGGGCTCGACGGCGGAGAATGCCGCGCCTTGGAGGCGGCGCATTTCTGCGGCGAGTTTCTCGGGCTGGTTGACGCGGATAACGCCGGAGCCGTTGATTTGGTCGACGATAGAGTTGATGGAGTCCGGCTCCTGAGCTTTAAGGCTCAGGAGTGGACTGCACAGTAGGATAAATGCGAGGGCAAGACGTCCTGCGAGGGTCATTTTAGAAAGCTTTTACGATGCCCATGAAGTCGGCGCACTTGAGGGAAGCGCCACCGATGAGGCCGCCGTCGACGTCGGGTTTAGCGAAGAGTTCGGCTGCGTTGGAGGGTTTGCAGCTGCCACCGTAGAGGATAGAAGTGTTGTCGGCTACTTCCTTGCCGTACTTTTCGGCGATGACGCCGCGGATGAAAGCGTGCATGTCCTCGGCCTGGTCGGCGGTAGCGGTTTTGCCGGTGCCGATAGCCCAAACGGGTTCGTAAGCGAGGATGATTTTGCCGAATTCCTCAGCGGAGAGGTTGAAGAGACCTTCTTCGATTTGCTTGCGGACAACTTCGTTGTAAGTTCCGTTTTCGCGTTCTTCGAGGACTTCGCCGATGCAGAAGATAGGTTTGAGGCCGTTAGCGAGAGCGAGGGCTACTTTTTCGCGGAGTGTTTCGGAAGTTTCGCCGTAGTACTGGCGGCGTTCGCTGTGGCCGAGGATTACGTAGGTAGCGGTGGTGGAAGCAACCATAGCTGCGGAAACTTCGCCGGTGTATGCGCCGGATGCGTGGTTAGCGCAGTTTTCAGCGCCGAGGCCGAGTACCTTTTGGTCGATAGCGTCGGCAACGGGGCAGAGGTGGGTGAAGGGGACGCAGATGATTACGTCGCAGTTGGCTTTGAAGCCTTTGAGGGCTTCGTTAACTTCTTTTGCCAGGGCAACGCCTTCGGGAACGGTGGTGTTCATTTTCCAGTTGCCGGCTACGATATTCTTTCTCATTTTATATATAGTTTTAGAGATTATTTTGCGGGGATTGCTATGAATGTGCAAAGTTACTAATTTTTGCTCTTCTTTCGCACAAAAAGGCGCAAGAATTTGGGGCTGAGTCCGAGGAGATATAGAAAAACGAGGATTGCGCAGAAGCAGAGGAGTAGGGTTGTGTGGAGGCGCCCGTTGTCGATGGGCTCGATAGCGGCGAGGAGGTTCTGCGACGAGGGCGTAGAGGGGAGGTTGGGGTCGATTGCGGAAATGGTTGATTTCCAGAGAATCCGACCCTTGTGGGTGTAGACGGCGGCGACGTTGCCGCGGACGAGTTCCTTGAGGGAGGTGTCCTCGGCGGAGTAGACGGGGAAGTGGGGCCGCATGAGTTCGCGCCAGGGGCGTATGCGCTCGGGTCCTGTGGCGATGATTCCGACGGTAGTCACGCCATGGGCTTCGGCGAAGTCGGCCAGCTCGTTGGCGAAGTGAGCGCGGGAGAGGTACTGCATGCCGGGGTGGTTGACGATGATGTAGAGGCGGTCGGCGTCGTTGTCGGTGTCTTCCATTTGGTCCAGGGCGATGAATCCATCCTCGTCGAAGAGGGTTATGGAATGGGGGGTTGCGACGTGAGTTTCGACGCTTTCCACGAAAGTCCAGGTAGAGTCGGGGAGGTCGAAGAGGTTGAAAGCCACTCGGTTGCCGTCCTTTTCGTAGATATACATTTCGGAGTCGATACCCCCGGCGGCGTCGGGTTCGAAGAGGTATGTTCCTACTTTGAAGGGCCGGGAGTCGACCAGAGGCTGGATACGGTAGCCGGCGAATGCGAGGATTAGCGGGAAGGCGCAGGCGGCGGTGATTACGAGCCACTGGATTGGGGCCGGGTAGAGGCCGCGGAAACATGTGTTGAATCGCAGCAGCAGGACGATGAGTGCTGTTAGGACTACGTTTTTGAGGAAAGTGGCGGTGTTTGAGATGACGAAAAATTCGCCGAAGCAGCCGCAGTCCTGTACGGGGTCGGCCAGGGCAATGTAGGCAGTGAGTGGGAGCATGAAGAGCATCATCGCTGCGGCGACCCATACGGCGACGCGCCGAAGGCATCCGAGCAGGATGCATATGCCGGTGGTGAATTCGGCTATGGCCAGGGCTGCGCACCCGATGACGATGGCTTCGTAGGGAACGTTCCAATCCCACACGACGAGGTACTCGCGCACCTTAAAAATGAAGCCCCAGAGGTCGACTGCTTTTGCCCATCCGGAGAAAATGAAGGTTGCTCCTACCACGATGCGCGATAGGACCACGGCGAGGCGCAGCAGGCGGGAGCTACGCTTGAGGGGTGTCGGTGAGCTTGATGATTCCAAAGACGGAGTAGTTGATCATGTCGAGGTAGTTTGCGTCGATTCCTTCGGATACTTTTGTGACGCCGCAGTTGTCCTCGATTTCCTTGGTGCGTTCGATTTTGGTGAGGATGAAGTCGACGTAAGAGAGGACGCGCATGTCGCGCCAGGCTTCGTCGTAGTCGCGGTTTTTGCGCTGCATCAGTTCGGTGGCTTCGCGTGCGACCTGGTCGTAGGCTTCGATTGCCTGCTCCTTGGAGTAGTCCTTGCGGTCGACGAATCCGCGGCGCAGCTGGATTATGCCTATGATGCCGTAGTTTACGATGGCGATGAATTCGGGGAGGATTCCTTCGCCGACGGCGCTCTCGCCGGAAATCTGGAGCTTGCGGATGCGCTTAGCCTTGATGAAAATCTGGTCGGTGATGGCCTGGGGGCGCATCAGGCGCCAGGAAGGGCCGTAGTCGCCGAGCTTGTCGACGAATACTTGTCGGCAAGTGGCCATAGCCTGGCGGAACTGGCGGTCGGTTTGCTCGTAGTTGTTCATATTTTCTTTTTCTGAAAGCAAGCTTCATTCTTTTTCTGAAAGCAAGCTTTCAGCACACTGACAAAATTTCTTTTTGGTCGGTTTTAGGACGCTCCGAACGAGCGTCCCTACATAATTTTAACTGAGTGTCCCTACATTTTATTATTATTGAAGCAATGAGGGGAGGGTGGAGGGGTCGTAGGTGGCTTGAGAACCGGTGGTCATGTCTTTGACCGATACCTGGCCGGAGGCGAGTTCGGAGTCGCCGATCATGGCGAAGAAGGGTATGCCGAGGGCGTTGGCGTAGCTTATCTGCTTCTTCATCTTCGCGGCTTCGGGGTAGAGCTCGGCGGCGATTCCTGCCTTGCGGAGGTCCTTGACGATTTTGATTGAAGCCATGGCCTCCTTCTCGCCGAAGTTCGCGAAGAGGATTTTGGTGGATGAGCCGACCTCGTCGGGGTAGAGGTTGAGGGTGTTGAGGACGTCGTAGATGCGGTCGGCGCCGAAAGAGATTCCCACGCCGGAGAGGCCGTTGAGGCCGAATACGCCGGTGAGGTTGTCGTAGCGACCGCCACCGGAGATGCTGCCGATTTCGGCATCGAGGGCTTTGACTTCGATGATTGTGCCGGTGTAGTAGTTCAGGCCGCGGGCGAGGGATACGTCGAGGTCGAGGGTTGCATCGAGACCCAGCCGGCGGGTGGCATCGATGATGAACCGGAGTTCGCGGAGGCCGAGCATGCCGGTTTCGGAACCGGCGAGGACGGCCTCGAGTTGGGCGATGCGCTCGTCGGTGGTACCGGTGATGGCGAGGATGGGGGTGAGTTTTTCGACGGCTTCGGGTGCGATTTCGCGTGCGATGAGTTCTTCCTTGACCTTCTCGAGGCCGATTTTGTCGATTTTGTCGATGGCTACTGTGATGTCGATAAGTTTATCGGGAGCGCCCACGAGTTCGGCGATGCCGGCGAGGATTTTGCGGTTGTTTAGCTTGATGGCGACCCGGATTCGGAGGCGTCGGAACACTTCGTCGATCATCTGGAGGAGTTCTACCTCGTTGAAGAGCGAGTCGGAGCCGACTACGTCGGCGTCGCACTGGTAGAATTCGCGGTAGCGGCCCTTCTGGGGACGGTCGGCGCGCCATACGGGTTGAATCTGGAAGCGTTTGAAGGGCATCTGGAGCTCGTCGCGGTGCTGGACCACAAAGCGTGCGAAGGGGACGGTGAGGTCGTAACGGAGCCCGCGGTCGCAGAGTTTTGCGGCAAGGCGTGCAGTCTGGTCGCCGGAGAGGAGTTCGGCGTCGATGCCGTGGAGGAAGTCGCCGGAGTTGAGGATTTTGAACAGGAGTTTATCGCCCTCCTCGCCGTACTTACCCATGAGGGTGGAGAGGTTCTCCATGGCGGGGGTTTCAATCTGACGGAATCCGAAGAGGCGGAAGACGTCGCGGATGGTGTCGAATATATAGTTACGTCGGCTCATCTCCAGGGGGGAGAAGTCGCGCGTGCCTTTGGGTGTTGAGGGTTTGGTTGCCATATTTATATTTTATGGTGCAAAATTAGTGAATATCCTCCGAAAATGAAAAAAAAGCCGTAATTTTGCGGTACGAAATTGAAGAGAATGAACGTAAGTGAATGGATATCCGCGCGGTTGAGCCTTCGCGGTGGACGCCAGGGAAGCGGCGCGGGCATCGTCATAGCGGTGACGGGTGTGGCGCTGTGTGTCATAGTGATGGAGTTCACGATGGCGGTTGTCGTGGGGTTCAAGGACGGCATCCGGGACAAGCTGCTGGGGTTCGATGCTGAGATTTCGATAGAGACCGTGGCTGACGCGAGTCGCGGAGAATCGGTCTATGTTTCTGACACTGAGGAGATACGACAAATCATATACGAAACGCTTGCGGGTGCACAGGTGGAAAAATCCATACGCACGCCGGGCCTGCTGAAAACCGACAGCGACTTTGAAGGGGCCATGTATATTGCTCCGGACCCGATGGGCGACCAAAGTTTTGCGCGCGGAAATCTTCGCCGCGGGGAGTGGCCCGCATGGGGAGCAGATTCGACGCGGAATGACATCGTGATTTCGCAAACGATGGCCAATGCGCTCGGACTCAATCCCGGCGACAAGGTGTTTTCGAGCTACTTTGTGGAGGGCGGGGTGAAAATCCGGCGCCACCGCGTCGTCGGAATCTATGAGTCGGACTTCGGGGATTATGACAAGACGGTTGTTTACGCGTCGATGGCCGGGTTGCAGAGCGTGTTAGGTATCGACAGCACTGAGTGTACCCGGCTGGATATCAGGGGGATAGGCCCTGACCATATTACGGACGAGGCTTTGCGGCTCAGGAGTGCGCTGGTTAACGCCTATGCCGGCGGTCGCCTGCCGGGCTACCTGACGGTGGATACCGTTGAGCGCACCGGGGCGATGTACTTCAACTGGCTGGCGCTGCTGGACACGAATGTGGCCGTGGTGTTCGTGCTGATGCTGTGCGTGGCGGCTTTTACGTTGATTTCGTGCCTGTTTATCCTGATTCTGGAGCGTGTGCGGATGATTGGCGTTCTGCGAGCCTTAGGGATGCGTAGCGGGGAGGTCCGGCGCATTTTCATCCTGCTGACCATGAGGGTGGTTGGCATCGGGATGCTCATCGGCAATGTGATCGGCCTCGGGAGCCTGCTGGTGCAGCAGTACGCGCACCTGATTCCGCTCGACCCCGAGATGTACTACCTTAGTTATGTGCCGGTGCACATCAACTGGTGGTCTATGCTGCTGCTCAACGTCGGGGTGGCCGCCGCGGCGTGGCTAATTCTGGTAGTACCCTCGCGGATGGCGGCTTCGATAAGTCCGGCCGAGAGCATAAAGTTCGACTGACATGT
>CAYNHP010000045.1:0-17894 GCA_964397235.1 uncultured Bacteroides sp.
TTTAATGTTGGGGTCCTGGGTTCGAGCCCCAGGCGGATCACTAAAGGGTTTATCACCTCGACGAAAGCCTCTGAAATCTTCTGATTTTCAGAGGCTTTTTCGTTGTACACGGCCTCCGGTTGCTGCTACCACTTGTGTCTTCTTTCTTTAACTTGTGCCACTCAAGAGCCCCGCTAAACTCAGTTTTTTGTAAAAGTCGCTGTTATAATCGCAAAAATTTGTACCTTTATGCGCTGTTAATCATGATTTTTTGTATGGCCGCTAAAGTAGACATCACGAAAGGCCTAAAAGCATATTAAAAAATTTATTCTTAAATATGAACGAATGGATATCTGATTTCATCATTGCTGTAACAGCGGCGATTGGTGTAGTAATTATCAGGGTTTTACCGAAAAAAATCAAATTGGGTTGGAGAATCGTGATTGGCTTGTTATCAATTATCGTTCTTTCTATGATAGGACATTTGGTCGTCAAGTTGTTTTGCTAACTTAATGCCAGTTTCATAAAATATTCATATGCAGGATTCAGAGGTCGAATTTTATCACACCACTGGAATTCAGCCATAAATATTGGATTGGGGTAAAGTTTAACTCGGATATGCCTGACAATAAGATATTTGAGCTCGTGCGCCAATCTTATGAAATTGTAAGGGATGAGCAATAGTCTCAATTAGTTAGTTTCATTATCCGGAAACGCTTTTATGACTCATAGTGCCTGAGGTTGCGATATTCATTTGGGGATGCGCCGAGGTGCTGACGTACATATCGGCAGAAAAACGAAAGGGATGAGAAGTTGAGCTGGATGCTGATTTCCTTTACGCTCTTTTTTGAATTCTTGAGCAGGTTGGCAATCTCGTTGACGGTCTTCTCAGTGATCCACTCCATAGGCTTCTTCCCGCTTGTGCGCCGGATGACTGTCGACAAGTATTTCGGAGTTTTATTCAGGTAATCGGCATACCACTTAACGCTTCGGGGGGTGGGATAGGTACTGTTCAGCAGATTGAAGAAGGCTTCTGAGATGGTCTCCGGTGACTGCATAAAGTTCTGAGCCTCAATATCTTCGGTAGCACTACCCAGCATGGAAGAAATCCGGTAGACCATCGCCTGAATCAGACAGCGGATATAGTCGTTGTAGAACAGGACGCCACATGCCGGCAAGCGTCGGCATAGATAGCGGAAGTCGATTGTCAGGTCCTCTATGTCGTTGTCCGAGAATGTGTACTTTCCATTGGACCTGAACTGCCGGAACATTAACCAGATGATTGCCGAGTTGGGGAATATTTCCGAATTGAGTCTCTTTGACATGCAGAACATCATGAACCGGAAATCGTGGCTGAACATTGTATGCTCAAGTATTCGCTCTGACGGACAGAACAGGATGTCGTTCTTGCTCAGACTGACCTTTTTGCCGTCCATTTCCATTGACATTTCACCCTCCAGGCATACAATGAGGCGCATCCACGTGTCATCGTTCTGCTCGATTGCTGAAAGGTGGCGCAGATCATCGGTCATGATGAGGTCTTCGGTCGCAAAAAATATAGGTTGCTCTATCATGCGGCAAAGTTATCAAAAAGTTCGCGATATCATGTCATTTATTTCTCTATTTGTTGATTATAGGTCGGATTTTGGGGCAATAAGGAAGAATTGTAAATTATTGGCGAATAATATGCAACCCGGGCCAATCAATTATTTCCGACCTTTGCACAAGAATACTCGAAGACAGATGAATATTCCTTTGAAACAGGCCGGAGATCCTGCGGCGGTTTACGATAGGAAGATGAATATAAGAAATAAAGATTATGAAATTTAAAACAAATATCCGGATAGACCTGGGATTGATACCGACCTTCCTGCTTTTGATTATCTCCGGAATCGGCATCCATGTCACTGATGAATTTACTCAATATAAAGTTTGGCACAACTGGGCAGTGACTCATGTAGTTGCCGGCACGCTGTTTCTTACGCTTGGAATTTTCCACATAAGGGGTCATTGGCCGTGGTTCCGGTCGCTGGCCAAGAGTCTTAAGAGAAAGAGCAAGCCGAATATGATTCTGACCCTGTTGTTCCTGTTCGAAACGGTTACGGGGATAATTTTGCTTGCCTTTACCGAAGGGGGCGGCAGTCACTTGGGATTATGGCATTGGTGGGTAGGAGTCCTGATGATTGGTTTCGGCGCAGGCCACCTCATCAAGCGCTGGAAGACGCTCAAAGTCGGATTTGCCAAGTTGAAGGAATAGCTTTTGGGGCGGGTTTCTCGATTAATCGGACGACCCGAAGCGTGGCGGCCTGCGGCCGAGACATTGTGGCGAGCGGGAGCTCGCCACCTCCATGGCGTTGCGGGCCGCTGGCTACCCATGGCGTTAGGACGCACCGAACGTGCGTCCCTACATTAACACGCTGGGTATCAATGGTTTGGTAGGCCTGGAGACCTACCCTCCCGGGTGTGGCGAACGGGAGCTCGCCACCCTATCCCTTAGCGGACGAGCATGCCGGAGGCTACGGAGTCGGCGGCGGGGTCGCCGAGGGTTGCGCGGACTATGGCGATGGCGAAGGGGAGGGTGGTGCCGGGGCCTTCGGAGGTGATGAGGTCGGGCTCAACGACTACGGTCTGTTCTACGTAGGTGCCCCCGTTGGAGTTGATGGCGTCGCCCAGGCCGGGATAGCAGGTGGCTGTCTTACCCTTGAGGACGCCCAGGGGTGCGAGGACTACGGCAGGACCGGCACAGATGCCGGCGATGCGTCCGCCCTTGTTGTACTGGGCCAGGATTTTGGCTTTGACGTCGTCGTTGGCATAGAGGTTCTGTGCGCCAGGGTCGCCGCCGGGAACGATGATCCAGTCGGCATCTTCGGTGTTGACTTCGCTGATAACGGAGTCGGCGACAAGGGTTTGGCCTGTTGCGCCGGTCACTTGGTTGGTCTCGGCCACGGCTACGGATACCACGGGCATACCGGCGCGGCGGAGGGCGTCGATGGTGGCGGTTGCTTCTACTTCCTCAACGCCGGGCGCCAGGAAGATATATGAGTTCTTTGCGGACATAGGTAAAATACTTAATGCTACGGTCAGGGACATTGCGGCCCGTTTGATTATATTCATGATTTATGTTGGATTTTACTTAATTTTCAAATATAAAACACCTCAGGGCGCGGAATGTTTGCAAAAACCGCCGTTTATTGCTATCTTTGCGCAGACCTTGCGATGATGCAGACCATCCGGCTGATTTTCCTCTGATGTAAAGGGTAGCCGCAGCTTCCTGAGCACCCTGATGAGGAAAATGATGGGCCGGACCCAAACGAATTTATTATGAGAAAGCCCTCTGAAGAAACCTTACAGGCCGACGTTTTCAAGCTGTACTTTGAGCAGACCAAGACACTGTTCCTGAACTATATGCACGAAAAGTTCAGGATTTCCTACGATCACATCATGTTCCTGTACCTGCAGATATGGAAGGAGATAAGGTATAAGCTGGTGCTGGAAGAGATGCCCGAGGGGGTTCACTGGAGGCTTTATATTCTTTCCGAGGGTTACAGGCGGGCGTACTACAAGGGTCTCCGCCTGGACAAGCGTTCGTTTATAAATCATCCGGGATTCAGTTACAGCCGCAAGGAGGACAGGAAATATAGTGACGGCGGTTTCCTCACATACTCCGCGCGGAAGGTGGGACCGCTGGAGGATGTGCTGGCCGATGCCGATTTTTATCATATGCTCATGGACGAGCTGACCCATCTGCCGGAGCCGGACCGCGCCATCCTGATGCTGCGGTTCTACGACGATGTGCCGATGGAAGATGTGGTGGAGATGGTGAACGTGGGCTACCTTGATTTTTTCACCGACTGCCAATACGATTTCTATGAAAAGCTGTCCAAGCGGCTCGAGAACAGGGCCCGCTCGCTCGGGCTGATTCACGGCCGCGAGTGGCATGATTTGTTGCAATATATCCCGGGCATTGTCGTTCAGGGCTTCAGGGAGTTGGGTTCACAGCAGGATGCCGAGCTGGACGAAATCCTCGTTTCGATGAAGCCTGATGTGTTCCAGGGAATCCTGGACCAGCAGGGGTATGCGGCCCTTTCGTCGCAATTCAAGGATCAGGAAGAGCCGGAGCCCGCAAAGCGAGAAGTACACGAGAAAGAACCTCAGAAGGCACCCGGCAAGGAACCTGAGCGCCCGGGAGTGCACCGCAACAAAGTTAAGAGTGAACAGGAACAGATGCGCGAAAACATGAAGTCGATAGATGAACTTTTAAAGCAATCAAAAGCCGAAAAGGTGTTCCTCTGGATTATGTTAGGTGTTTTCGTTGCTATGCTGTGCGGCATGGCCGTGATACTTTGGCCGAAGTGACATAAGCGCCGAAGCTCAAGGTTTCACCACAATTTTTCCGGCGAGACCGCGCTGCTCGGCCAGAGCGTGGGCCTGCGCAATATGATTCAGAGTGAATTTACGTGCGATTATCGGCCTTATGCGGGCCGAGCTGATGAGCGCCATCATGCCGTCGATTTGGGCTTGGGTCGGATTGTTGCTGTAGAAGCCGGTGAGATAAACGCCGGAGGGAATTTCCTTGATGGGGTCGAAGTCGTTGAGAGCGAAGATGTTGCCCAGCAGGCCGGTGTGGCACACGATGCCGTGAGTGCGGGTGATGGCCAGCGATTCGCGCAGGGTTGAGGCGCCGATGAGTTCGAGCACCTTCGTGGCGCCTCCGGGGTATTCGCTCAGGAACCGGCGCCTGAAATCCTCTCCTTCAACCACCACGCCGTCAGCCCCATAGCCCAGAAGCATGTTGGCCTTGCTCCTGCTGCGGGTGGTGGAAATTACCTTTGCGCCGATGGCTTTGGCCAGCTGCAGGGCTGCCAGGCCGACGGTGGAGGTTCCGCCGCGGATGAGAAGGATGTCGCCGGCGGAGAGCTGCAGCGAGAGGGTCAGGGAGCCGTAGGCCGTGTAGTAGGTTTCGGGTATGGCGCCCGCCTCGTCGTCGGGCAGCGATGTTTCTATCCGGAAGACATGCGATTGAGGCGCAAGCACATACTCGGCATAACTGCCGTTGAAACTGCGCCCCATGCCTCCCATGAGCGCCATAACCCGGTCGCCGGTCTTGAAGCGGGTGTCGGAGGCGTCGGCCACTACGCCCACGCATTCGATGCCGGGAATAATGGGGGCGTGGATATAGGGGCGGTCGACTTCGAACTGGCGGAGGAGTACTTCCGAATGGTTAATGCCGAAGGCACCCACACGGATAAGGACCCAGCCGGGACGGACGTCGGGGACGGGCACGTCGCTGAGGGTCATTGCTTCGGCAGGGCAGGATTGGGATAAGACAACAGCTTTCATGGGTTTATACTTCTTTCCAGCACTGAGGGTCGGGGGCGTAGAATGATTTGTGATATCCAAAGGCTACTGCGGGACATCCGCGGCAGAAGCGGAGCAGTTCGCAGCGGCTGCACTTCACGAAGCGCTCGTGCCGGCGGTAGGTGTCCATGGCCGGAGAGTTCCGGAGGTCGATGAGCGGCTTGCGGAAGAGGTTGCCGACGGTGCTTTCGAATCGCCGGCAGGCCATGACGTCGCCTGTGGGGGTGATGGTGAAATGGCAGTCGCCGCAGTGACAACCGTCGTAGATAGTGTCCGGGTCGGTGTCGGCGGGTATCTTGAAGAGGCCTTTCTCGTAGAGGTAGAGTGTCCAGAGGTGGTCCTTGAGGTTGAAAATGGTTTCGCTGTCCTTGTGCTGCTCGAACTTATGCCATATGCGGTCCAGGAACCGGCGGTACTCCTGCGGCGATATGTGGGTGGACTTTTCATCGGATGTGGGGCAGTAGCGGCCGAAGGCAAAAACGTCCACTTTTTTCTCCATCACCAGGTCGATTATCGCGGGAATTTCGTCGATGTTGGTACCGGAGACGGTTGTCATCACCGCCACCTGGATTCCGTTGCGTTTGAGGACGTCGATTTTTTCGATGGTAGTGTCGAAGGAGCCCGGTTTGCGGATGCTGTCGTGGGTTTGGCGGAGGCCGTCGATGGAGAGCTGGTATTTACGGCAACCGGCTTCTTTTAGCATGCGGCAGAGGTTGTCGTCGATGTGAAATGGATTTCCGAGGATGGTGAACGGGATGTCTTTCTGCTTGAGCAGCGCGATGATTGCGGGGAAATCCTTGTGGAGGACGGGGTCGCCGCCGGTGATGTAGAAATATGGCAGGCGGCCGAGGTGGGCGCACATGTCGGTGCATTGTGCAATGACTTCCTTGGCGCGGGGCAGCGGCATTTCAATCAGGTGCGGATGACCCTCGGCAAAGATGTAGCAGTGGTCACATCGCTGATCGCAACTGTCGGTGATGTGCCACTGGAAAGCGAAGTACTCCATTACTGAACGGGTGTGGAGAGGGCAGTGGTGCTGTCGCCGGCGTAGAACATGATGAGCACCACTTCGTCGTCGCCGCGGTTCTCGCCATGGTGAACGGTGCCGACGGTTTCGACGATGGCCTCACCGGCGTGGAAGTCGCGGCTGGAGCCGTCTTCGTTCACGATTGTGAGGCAGCCGCTCTGGATGTAGCCGCAGTTGATGATTTCGTGGAAATGGTTGGCGGTGACGGAGTGAGGCGGGAATGTGAATTTGAGCACCGTCACCACCGGGCGGCCGGTGGGATAATCGGGCAGGGGAGCGCCCGTCCATGTTGTGGTTGCCTGCACCAGACGCTGCACGTCGATGCCTTTATAGTTATTTTCTGTGTTGGAGTCCATGATTTTCTATGTTTTGGTTACTTTGACAATAACCATACGCCTAAGTTCCCACTTTTGTTTTGAAAAAGTGGAAAAAAGGCGTGTGCGTGTTTTGGCGCAGAGGTCGGGTGGCAGTGGCCCCGGGGAGGAGCCCCCGGAGCCGTGTGCTTACTTGTCGCCGGCGCCGCAAGCCGAGCCGCAGGCTGGGGGTTTGGGTTGTGGCTTTTCTTCGCCTGCGCCACAGGCGGAGCCGCATGCGCTGCCGGGCTTTTCGGTTTCGCTGTTGTTGCAGAGATAAGCCTGCGCGGTGGTCTTAACCGCATTGGAGGAAATTCGTTTCATAGCTTATTTGTTTGATTACCTTGCAAATATAGCTAATCTTTTTTGCTGATGCAAGAGGAGATATTTATTTTACTAACTAACCTTTTTATCGCTTTTGTTGGAATTCAGCCCCTTAGCTTTTGCGAAAAATTTTTATTTTTTGCCCCGAGCGCAAATGTTTGCAAAAGTGATTATTTACGCCTATCTTTGCTCTACAAATAGAGACAATGCGAAAGAAAGAACACCTGAACTCAATCATCGAGATATGCCCGGTGCGCAATGTGGTGGCGCGTTTCGGCAATAAATGGGCCTTGTTGGTAATACTTGTGCTAAGTGAGGCAGAGTCAACGCGTTATAATGATTTGCTGCGGAAAATTCCTGACATATCCTCGCGTGTGCTGGCGTCGACGCTCAAGAATCTGCTTGCCGACGGGTTGGTGTTTCGCAATTCCTACCAGGAAGTGCCTCCGCGGGTGGAGTATGGCCTGACGGACACGGGCCGGACCCTGGTGCCGATTATTCTGCAGCTCACCGACTGGGCTCAGAAGAACATGAAAACGATTATTGAGCACCGTCGTGCAGCGCAGGCCATGAGTAAGCCGCTTCAGGAAATGACCCTCGAGGAGCTGTGGGAGCTCTTCCCCATCACTTTGGAGCCGCATCGTCCCGAATGGGCGGAGTGGGCCCGGGAGGAGATTGACGCACTTTCGGAAGTGCTTCGCGCCTACGCTCCGACGGTTACGCATGTGGGTAGTACGGCCATCGAGGGTATTAAGGCCAAGCCTATTGTCGACATCCTTGTGGAAGTGGGGCAATCCGCTGACTTTGAGGATATTCGTGTAGCATTGGAGCAATCGGGATATATATGCATGGCGGTCGCCGGGGAAAGGATGAGTTTCAACAAGGGCTACACGCCGCAGGGTTACGCCGAGCGCGTGTTCCATGTCCACCTCCGTCGTGCCGGTGACAACGACGAGATTGCTTTCCGCGACTATCTGCGGGCGCATCCCGAAGCTGCTTCCCGCTATGAGAGGCTCAAAAAGGACCTGGCTGAACGGTACTGCAACAACCGCGACGCTTACACCGAGGCCAAGACCGATTTCGTGGCTGAAATTCTCCGCGCTGCAAGAAGTTGAAAAATTATTGATGATGTATCGCTTTTTGATACATCTTTTTTCGTAACTTTGGGCCACGAACCATAATCGAAGCCCATCATGCCCCAACTCACCAAGTACACCTGGCTAATCGACAACATCCGCCGCGCAGGCAGCCTCACCCTGAAGGAACTTTCCGAGCGCTGGCAGGATAATGAGGAACTTAGCGGAGGCCGTCCGCTCCACCGCGCCACATTCAACCGCTGGATAGAGGCTATATACTCTGAATTTCAGATAGTTATCAGCTGTCAGCGGCGTGGCTACCGCTATTACATTGAGAATCCGGAAGATATCGAGGGCGACAAGGTGAAGAAATGGATGCTGGACTCTTTCGCCGTGGGTAACATCCTGGGCGAGAATCTGGCGCTGAAAGATCGTATTCTGGTGCAGGAAATCCCCTCAGGGCACGAGTTCCTGACCACCTTCCTGCTGGCCATGAAGGAAAACCGCGAGGTGCTTATGACTTACCGCTCATACCGACATACTACCCCCTCGACCTACCCGGTGCAGCCCTATTGCGTGAAGCTGTTCGAGAACCGATGGTATGTGCTTGCCAAAACCGACCGCTTTGAGGAACCGCGAATTTATGCCCTGGACCGCATAGAGTCCGCCCGGCTGACGGACAGCAGATTTATACTGCCGGACGGTTTTTGTGCCGAGGACTATTTTGCGCCTTACTTCGGGGTGGTTCTCGACAAGTGCGAGCGTCCGCGTCGGATTGTGGTCCGGGCAAATGCCGACCACAAAAATTACCTCAAGTCCTTGCCCCTGCACCATAGCCAAACGCTGCTGCAGGACACTCCGACCTATGCTGACTTCGAATTTTACCTCGCTCCGACCTACGATTTCATCATGCGCCTGCTTCATGTCGGGGCCATGGTGGAGGTGCTCAAGCCCGCAACTCTGCGCCAAACCATGAAATCATGGATTGAAAAGATGTCCGACCTTTACGCCGACGACTGAGGCCCTTCGGCGGATTAGCTCAGTTTCATAGAAACGAATCTTGATTTATCGAGATTAATCGAGATGCATCATGATTAATCTCGATGCATCTTGAAAGTGTGATTGAGAATTTCGACTAATTTGTTCCCGGGGTGATGCCTTCGGCGCGGAGGAAGGGGGCTGTGGGGGAGTCGGTTGCGGCGATTTGCTCGGGGGTGCCTTCGGCGATGATGCGTCCGCCTCCGACGCCGCCTTCGGGACCCATGTCGACCACATAATCGGCCAGTCGGACCACGTCGAGGTTGTGCTCGATGACCAACACCGTGTTGCCCTTCTCGACGAGCTTGTTGAGGATGGTCATCAGTGTGCGGATGTCGTCGAAATGGAGGCCCGTGGTGGGTTCGTCGAGGATGAATAGGGTCTTGCCAGTGTCCTTCTTAGCCAACTCCGTGGCGAGCTTGACGCGCTGGTTTTCACCCCCGGAGAGGGTGGAGGAGGGCTGGCCCAACTTGATGTAACCCAGACCGATATCCTGCAGAACCTTGAGTTTCTTGTGGATTTTGGGCACGTTGGCGAAGAACTCCACGGCGCGGTTGATGGTCATGTCCAGCACGTCGGCGATGGACTTGCCCTTGAAGCGGACCTCGAGGGTCTCGCGGTTATAGCGCTTGCCGTGGCACTCCTCGCAGGGCACGAGCACGTCGGGGAGAAAGTTCATTTCGATGGTCTTGTAGCCGTTGCCCGCACAGGCTTCACACCGCCCGCCGGCCACGTTGAATGAGAAACGCCCGGCTGCGTAGCCGCGGATTTTAGCCTCGGGGAGGTTGACGAAGAGGTTGCGTATATCGGTGAAGACGCCTGTGTAGGTGGCGGGGTTGGAGCGCGGCGTGCGCCCCAGGGGCGACTGGTCCACGGTCACAACCTTGTCGATATTTTCGATTCCCTCAATGGCTGCGTAGGGCAGGGGTTCCTCCATGGAGCGATAGAACTTCTGGCTCAGGATGGGCTGGAGGGTGCCGTTGACCAGCGAAGACTTGCCGCTGCCGGACACTCCGGCGATGACGGTCAGCGTGCCCAGGGGGAGCCTGAAGTCGACGTTCTTGAGGTTATGGCCCGTGGCGCCCTTGATGGTGAGGAATTTGCCGTTGCCCTTGCGGCGGTGCTCGGGCAGGGCAATCTGCTCGGTGCCGTTAAGATAGTTGGCCGTGACGGTGTGCTGCTTGAGCATCTGCTTGGGAGTGCCTTGGAACACAACCTCGCCGCCCTTACGACCGGCGCCGGGTCCGATGTCGACCACATAGTCCGCCTCGAGCATCACGTCCTTGTCGTGCTCGACCACTATGATGGTGTTCGAAGCGTCGCGCAACTGTTTGAGAGAGTTGATAAGGCGGTGATTATCACGCTGATGCAAACCGATGCTGGGCTCGTCGAGGATGTAGAGCACGTTCACGAGCTCCGAGCCCAGCTGGGTGGCCAGGCGGATGCGCTGGCTTTCGCCGCCGGAGAGGGTGGCGCTCTGGCGGTCGAGCGAGAGGTAGCTCAGGCCCACGCTTACCAGGAAGCGCAGGCGAGTGGCGATTTCCTTGATGATTTCTGCGGCGATTTTTCGGTCGCGGCTGTCGAGGCGCTCGCTCACAGTGTCGGCCCATTGGGAAAGATCGGCGATGTCCAGGCGCGAGAGCTGGGCGATGTTGCGTCCGTCCACAAAGAAGTGGAGCGCCTCCTTATTGAGGCGGTCGCCGTTGCACTCGGGGCAAACACACCGCGTAATGAACTGTCCTGCAGCCTTTTTGCTTTTGGCAGACGCGTCCTCGTCGTTGCGGATGTCCTCCAGCACCTGCGTGAGGCCCTCGAAGTTTTCCACAGGCATGGCATAGCCGACGTCGATGTGGAGCGGGTAGTTGGTGCCGTAGAGGATATCGCTCACACATTCCTCGGAGAGTTCCGCAAAGGGCGTCTTGATGGTGAAACCGTGGCGCTTGAGGATAGCCTCAATCTGGAGAAACATGAGCGTACGGCTGAATTTTCCCAGAGGGGCGAGTGCGCCCTTTTCGATTGAGAGCGAGGGGTTTGGGATAATTTTCTCGCGGTCCACCATCTGGATGTAGCCCAGGCCTTTGCAGCGGGGGCATGCTCCCTGGGGTGAGTTGAAGGAGAAGTTGTGTGGCGCGGGATCGCGGTAGCTCAAGCCTCCGGCGGGGTCCATGAGTTCCTGGCTGTAGTGCGACACGGTGTCGGAGTCCGCGTCGAGAATCATCATTTCCTTATCGCCCTGACGCAGAGCGTTTTCGGTGGATGCCAGGATGCGCTCGCGGTCCTTTTCGCCTACTTTGAGGCGGTCGATGACCAGCTCCACGGAGTGGTTGCGGTAGCGGTCGAGCTTCATGCCTGGAGTAATTTCGCGCAGTTCGCCGTCGACGCGCACGTTGACGAATCCCTTCTTGGTGAGCTGCTCGAACAGGTCCTTGTAGTGGCCCTTGCGGTTCTTTACGAGCGGGGCGAGGATGTAGACCTTATGGTCCTTGAAGCGCTCCAAAAGCATGTCGACGATGCGCTCGGGGGTGTACTTGACCATGTCGTTGCCGGTGAGGTAACTTTTGGCTTTGCCGATGCGGGCGTAGAGCAGGCGGAGGAAGTCGTAGATTTCGGTGGTGGTGCCGATGGTGCTTCGGGGATTTTTGTTGACGGTTTTCTGCTCGATCGAAATGACGGGCGAGAGCCCGGTGATAAAGTCCACGTCGGGTCGCTCCAGGCCACCGAGCATATTGCGTGCGTAGGCGTTGAAGGTTTCGATGTAGCGGCGCTGACCTTCGGCAAAGATGGTGTCGAAGGCCAGAGACGACTTGCCGCTGCCGCTCAGGCCGGTGATGACGGTGAGCTTGTTATGCGGAATGGTTACGTCGACGTTCTTGAGGTTGTTTACCCTCGCTCCGACCACCTGCAGGGCAGTGGAGCCGTCGTCGCCAACCATGGGTGTGTTCTTTTCTTGAATCATAAGGTTATGGTTTTATGAGTCTCAGCGGTCGGTCCAATCGGGGTTGTAGGTGCGGACACCTGCCGATTTTCGCGACATGCTTTCGGCAAGGGGAATGCGGACGGTGTAGGTCTTGCCGGTTTTGTTAGTGAGTTTCTTGGCGCGTATCCAGGGGTTCTCCTCGCGGAGGGTAAGGTAGGATATGCCTTCTTTCTTGGCCCACTCGGCCCAGTCGGCCACCGGGCCGCTGACCTTGACGGTGCGGTACTTGCGGGGTTGGTAGAGCTGGTCGTCGCGCAGATGGAAGCCATACTTGGATGGGTTTTCGAGGATGGTCTTCATGGCCATGATGCGGTAGGGATAGCGCGAGGTTTCTTCGGTGAGATAAAGGTCGAGCGAAGTTTTGGCCATCTGCTTGGAAAGTTCGCCGCTCACGCGCGCGTTGCCTCCGTTGTAGGCTGCCATCACCGAGGGCCAGTCGCCGAAGTTGGCGAAAGATTTCCTGAAGTATTTCGCAGCGGCCCGTGTTGCTTTTTCGAGGTTATAGCGTTCGTCCACCTCATCGCTGACCTCGAGGCCGAACTCGCGGGCAGTGGCGGGCATGAACTGCCATATGCCGGCGGCCTTGGCGGGGGAGAGTGCGCGCTGGTCCAGGTTGCTCTCAACGCATGCGAGGTAGAGCATGTCCAGGGGCACGCCCGCTTCCATCAGAATCGGCGCCATCTCGGGGAAGTAGCGGTTGGCGCGCTTGATGACCAGCAGCGTGTTGCCGTGGGTGTAGGCTATGGATGTGAGTTCGCGGTCGAACCGCTCGTACATGTCGGGGCGGTCGAGGCTTATGTTTTTGCCGCAAAGGTGCACACTCTGGGGTATCTCGGGGTTATAGACGTCGGAGAAGTCGGCCGGCAGGCGCTGAGCCATGGTCGGGGAAAAACAAGCTGCCGCCATGCAGGCGGTGAAAACTATCTTCTTCAAATTCATTTCTGTACCTCTTATAGATTGGAAATCTGATTCTTTTATTCTTCGGGCGCCGGTTCGGCCTCGGACGAGGAGCCTTCGGTGCCGGTGTAGTTGATTATGTTTATGTCGCCGGCGCGTTTATATTCCACGCCGTCGGCCCCGCGGGCCTTGATTACGTAATAGTAGACCCCGGCAGGCACGAACTTGCCGCGATACTTCCCGTCCCATCCCTGCGCCGGGTCGGTGGTGGAGAACAGGCAGGTGCCGAGGCGGTTGAAGATATGGCAGTCGAATTCCACCAGCGACTTGTAGCTCACCTTCCACTCGTCGTTTATGCCGGGCGAGCTCTGGGGGGAGAAGGCGTTGGGAATGAGCAGATTGGACTCTCCGATGCCTATTTCGTAGGTAGGACCGACAAACTCGCAGGTGCCCTCGGCGTTGTTGGCCACGAAGCGCACGTAGTAGTTGCCGTTCTCGGTGAAGGTGTAGTCGAAGTCGAGTTCGGAATAGCTGTTTTCAAGGATACCGAACTCGGAGTCGCGGGCCAGTTCCCAGCGGTGGTATATGGCCGCATCGCTGACAATGGCTTTGAAAGCTATTTCGCACGGAGCCGACCCTCCCAGGACGGTTGCCTGGTCTTTCTGCTCGTTGTCGTTTTCGCGGACGGTCTGGGTGGCACGTGTCTGCGCTTCGACGCCGGAGGCGGCTACCATAGGGCTCACAACGCTCTCTTCCATGCCCCAAGCTTTCAGGAAGCGGTCGCCTTCGAGGGTGTACTCCGTAGCAATCAATGGTGCCGGAGCGCTGAAGATGTGCGCCGCCCCGTCGAGGGTCTCGTGCGCCACCACGGGGGTGTAGGCAAAGGCTTCTTCGTCGAATCCGAGCGTGTTCCAGCTCAGATTCAGCTCGCGCGAGAGGGTCATACGGCGGCCGGTGGACGTGTAGTAGGGAATCTCGGAAGCATCGCCGTTGAGTTCAAGGCTCAACCGGCCGCATTCTTGGTCGGAGGTAGGGTTGAGGGAGTTGAGGGCGAGCTGATGGTTGGCGTAGTTCACGACCCAGTAGCAGTACTGCCTCCCGCCGGATTCAACAATGTAGCCCATGTCGTCGGCGCCGAGCCGGACGCTGGAAACTGAGCCTGACACCGTGGAGGGAATCTCCTCGGCGTAGCCCCCGCCAAGGTTGCTGAAGCGGAACCAGCGCGCCGTGGCCGAGGGATAGGATGCCGTGACTCCGGGGGCGTTTTGGATAACATAAACAGCCTCGAGGCCGGTGGTGGATGCCGGAGTTATGGTTACAACGCGGACATCCGGCCCTTGAAAGTCAAGTCCGAATGCCCGTAAAAGTATCGTGGTGAGAAATATAGCGGAGAGGATGGCTCTGATTTGCATATCCGGTATGTTTAAACATACAAAGATACGAAAAAATTAGGCCGATTCCAAGCATTTCCGCCCCGAAGATTGCTATTTTCAGAAATTATAACCTAAAGTGATGGCGAAGGTGTTGCGGTAGACCTTGATGTGCTGGTTTTTGTTGCCGAAATTCTGCAGGGGAGTGACGGCCACGTCGCCGCTGACGCCGATGAAGTAGTTCTGCGCAACGGTGAATCCGACGCCGAAGCCCCACTGCATGTCGAACTTCTTGAATCCCGTGTTGAAGAGATTGAACGCATCAGGTGCCGGCACGCTGAAGTTGGGGCTGTAGTACTGCTTGGCGCTGATATTGAAGTTGAAGCGCGGGCCGGTGAAGGCCGACAGCTGCAGGTTCGGAAGCAGGTTGAAGTTGTAGCCTACGTTGACGGGGATTGCCAGGCCGAAGTTGCGCACCGAGGCGTCGAAGGCCGAGCCATCCTTGTCCACGGGCAGTTCGTTGCTCATGCCTGTGTAGTAGAACATAAGTCCCGGTTCAACATAGAATTTCTTAACCAGCGGGAGTTGGTAAACCACTCCGGCATCGAATCCGGCGCCGGTGTTGAGATCATTATGTTTTCCGGCCGGGTTGGTGACCGTTGCCGAAAGGCGTACGCCAAAATGCCCGGGAATCTGGGCGGAAGTTACGGCTGTGCCGCATAGTGCAATGATGAGTGTGAGGAGAGCTTTACGCATGGCTGTGAATGTTTCGTTTATTTTAAAACAACCGACCGGCCCATAAGTTGCAGCATCCGTCGGCAAAAGATGCCCGTTTGTCGAATTTTCTTGCCCGTATGCCTCCAAATTGTTATTTTTGCAACCAAAAGCATGCCACTATGAACGCTACCCGCTTGCCCGACCGCGGAGGCCGCACCACCTCCCTGCTGAGTCACTTCCTATTCATCCTCATCATCTTCGTGCTCCCAGAGGTGCTCATGGCCATCGCCTTGCCCCACCGGTCGGCCTCCCGCCCCGTGTGGAGCTTTTACGGCAAGACGCTGATATATATAGGTGTGTTTTATCTGAACTACTTCGTGCTGATTCCGCGCACGGTCATAGCCGGACGGCGTCGCCACCGCATCCTGCGTCTGGTAGGCCTCAATGTGCTGGTGGTCATCGCAGCCCTGGCCCTGTCGCACCTCATGGGTCAGTTCTTCGACGGACCTCCGCGTTTCCGCCATCCCTCGTTGCTCAAGTCGGTGAGCTTCCTCACGCGCGACGCCGTGATGCTGGTGCTCATCGTGGGGCTGGCCGTGGCGCTCCGGTTAGGCGAAAACCTGCGCGACGTTGAGGCCAAGCATCAGGAAATGCTCGCCGTGCGCAAGCAGACGGAGCTCGAGAATCTCAAAAGCCAGCTCAATCCCCACTTCCTGTTCAACACCCTCAACACCATCTACGCCCTCATATCCATCGACCCGCCCACGGCCCAGAAGGCCGTGCACCAGCTCTCGCGCCTGCTGCGCTACACCCTCTATGAGGACTCCGCCGAGGTGGAACTCGGGCGCGAAGTGGAATTTATCGAGAGCTATACTTCCCTGATGCGTATGCGCCTGGGCAGCAGGCCGGTGTCGCTCAAAATCGACCTGAAGGACCGCTACAATGAGGCCGTGCCCCCGGAGGGCACTGAAAAAGTACCTACATAGGGCAGCCCCCTGATTAAATCGGTACATACCAAGTAAAAGACTTGGCTATGTGCCGATTTTTTTGTATCTTTATAGGTACAAAACAAGTCGATATGCTACCCCTCCAACAGACTCTTCAGTTCAGTCACTACAACGAACTTTACGATTTGATTATACCGCAGGACAATCTACTGCGCAAAATAAATGATCTTGTAGACTTCTCATTTATCCAGAATGAGCTTATGGATAAGTACTGCCATGACAACGGGCGTATGGCGGAAAGTCCCATAATGATGTTTAAATATCTACTGTTGAAAACCATATATGACATATCCGATGTCGATGTTGTGGAGAGATCCCGGTATGATATGTCGTTCAAGTATTTTCTTGGCATGACTCCTGAGAATACAGACCTAATAAATCCCAGTTCGTTATGCAAGTTCCGCAGATTGCGTCTTAAGGACAAAGACCTGTTGAATCTGTTGATCGGCAAGACCGTCGAGATTGCCATAGAGAAAGGCATAATCAAATCCCGCACGATAATAGTGGATGCTACACATACCGGTTCGCGGAGCAACCCATACTCTCCTGTTGAGATATTGAGGTTGCGCTCCAAGCAACTCCGCAAGAGTCTGTATGAGTCGGATGAGGCAGTCAGGGAAAATCTTCCATTGAAAAATACCGACGATGATCTGGAGCATGAACTGGACTACACCAAAGCGTTGCTTGATGTAGTGGGCTCCAATCCGTCACTTTCCGAAGTTCCCAAGATAAAGGAGCGTCTCAATATGCTTAAAGAGGTTCTTTCAGACATAGAGGACCATTATGTGACATCGAAAGACGAAGATGCCAGAACCGGTCATAAAAGCGAAGATGACTCATTCTTCGGATACAAGACACATATTGCCATGAGCGACGAACGGATTATAACGGCAGCCACGATAACATCCGGAGAGAAGGGTGACGGTGCCCAACTTGAGGAACTGTTGGAGCAGAGCCGGGCAAACGGCATGGTTGTGGAAACGGTTGTCGGTGACACCGCTTACTCGGGCAAAGACAACATCATACTTGCCAATGATGTAGAAAATGGTTTTGAACTTGTGGCCCGGCTGAATCCGACAATCAGCAATGGAGCCCGCAAAGAAGAAGACAGGTTCGACTATAATAAAGATGCAGGAATGTTCGTTTGCCCTGCCGGACACATGGCCATAAGAAAAGCCAGACAGGGCAAGAAAGGCCGGGGGCAGAATCAATCACTGGTTTTCTTTTTTGATGTAGACAAATGCCGGGTATGCTCCAGACGCGACGGATGTTATAAGGAAGGAGCCAAGAGCAAGTCTTATTCAGTGCAGATTAAATCAGACCAGCATCAGCAACAGGCCGACTTTGAAAAGACAGAAGCCTTCAGGACAAAAGCTAAGGTCAGATACAAGATCGAGGCCAAAAACTCAGAACTAAAAAATGTATTTGGATATGACCGCGCGGACTCATACGGCATAGACTGTATGCGTATGCAAGGCGCTATGGTGATTTTTGCTGCAAATATCAAACGAATACTGCGTCTGAGCTGATAGAGGCTCTTTGTGCCTGTCTCAATACCATTAACGGACGCCAATTCTGACAAATTGAAGGTCTTTGGAGGTTATTGGAGGCCCAAAAATGAAAACTCACCAAATCCACTGATTAGGACTTGGTGAGTCTTGTTTTTTAGTCTGAGTCTCGGGAAAACTGAAAAACAACTACTTTTTCAGTGCCCTCTGCCCCCGCTGCTGCTTCTGCCGCTTGTGGAGAATGCCTTCAAGTACGGCAACAC
>CAYNHP010000046.1:0-17673 GCA_964397235.1 uncultured Bacteroides sp.
GTAACCTTCTGATCCGTAGTCAGATGCTCTATTCAGTTGAGCTAAGGAGCCATGCGTGCGGGCTTTTCCCGTTTGCGGTTGCAAAGTTAGGACATTTTTTTCAAACCGCCAAATAAATTGCGCAAATTTTTTTTCAAACCATTCCGACGAAGCCCGTAATTGGTGTTATATTCCCGGGTAATCTCGTGCACCGGTGATATATCTCGCAAAATATAATGCCGAATTTTGCGCATGAAGAAATTTTCCCGGACAAAGTGGTGATTTGCAGGAAAGTTTTTAGTATATTTGCGAACAAAACGAACTAAACAGACAAACACCGCTATATGGCAACCAAACCCTTTCACTATCAGCCCATGTTCCCCGTGGGACCTGATACAACTGAGTACTACAAGCTCACATCCGACTACGTACACACCGAGAACTGGGGCGGCCACGAATTCCTGGTCGTAGACCCCGAAGCCCTGACCGTCCTCACCCGCCAGGCCACCCACGACAACGCCTTCATGCTGCGCCGTGAACACAACGCCATGGTGGCAAAAATTCTCTCCGACCCCGAAGCCAGCGAAAACGATAAGTTCGTGGCCCTGACTATGCTCCGCAATGCCGAAGTAGCCGCCAAGGGTCAGCTCCCCTTCTGCCAGGACACCGGCACCGCCATCTGCCACGCCGAAAAGGGCCAGCTCGTGTTCACCGGTTGCGATGACGAAGAACGTATCTCCAAGGGTGTATATCTCACCTATACCACTGACAATCTGCGTTATAGCCAGAATGCACCTCTGACCATGTACGACGAGGTGAACACCGGCTGCAACCTCCCCGCTCAGATCGACATCCACGCCACCGAGGGCAACGAGTACCACTTCCTCTTCGTGGCCAAAGGCGGCGGCTCGGCAAACAAGACCTACCTCTACCAGGAAACCAAGGCAACCATCAACCCCGACAAGCTCGTGCCCTTCCTCATCGAAAAGATGCGCAGCCTCGGCACTGCCGCATGCCCTCCCTACCACATCGCATTCGTTATCGGCGGCACATCGGCCGAAAAGAACCTCGAAGTGGTGAAGAAGGCATCCGTGAAGTACTACGACAACCTCCCCACCAAGGGCAACGAGTACGGCCACGCTTTCCGCGACATCGAACTTGAAAAAGTGCTCAAGAAAGCAGCCGAGGAGCTGGGCCTGGGCGCACAGTTCGGCGGCAAATACTTCGCCCACGACATCCGCGTGATCCGTCTGCCGCGCCACGGCGCTTCATGCCCCATCGGCATGGGCGTGAGCTGCTCGGCCGACCGCAATGTCAAGGCAAAAATCAACAAGGAAGGCCTCTGGATTGAGAAACTCGACTCCAACCCCGGCGAACTCATACCCGAAGAATACCGCAAGGCCGGCGAAGGCACCGTGGTGAAAATCGACCTCAACCGCCCCATGGAGGAAGTGCTCAAAGAGCTGAGCAAGTACCCCGTGAGCACCCGCCTGTCGCTTAACGGCACCATCATCGTAGGCCGCGACATCGCCCATGCAAAAATCAAAGAACGTCTGGACAAGGGCGAACCCATGCCGGAGTACCTCAAGAAGCACCCCATCTACTATGCCGGCCCCGCCAAGACCCCCGCGGGCATGCCTTCGGGCTCCTTCGGTCCCACTACCGCGGGCCGTATGGACAGCTATGTGGACCAGTTCCAGAGCGCCGGTGGCTCCATGGTGATGATCGCCAAGGGCAACCGCTCCAAGCAGGTCACCGACGCCTGCCAGAAGCACGGCGGCTTCTACCTGGGCTCCATCGGCGGCCCCGCCGCAATTCTGGCTCAGAACTCCATCAAGAGCGTTGAACTCCTGGAGTACCCCGAACTGGGCATGGAAGCCATCTGGAAAATCGAAGTCGAGGACTTCCCCGCATTCATCCTCGTGGACGACAAGGGCAACGACTTCTTCACTCAGATCAACGACAAGTGCAAAGCTTGCGGCCTTAACAAGTAACCGCCCGTAATCAAAGGCGCGGCGGGTGGAACCTCACTCGCCGCGCTTTCATATACCAATCGTACCGACCATGCGTAAATTATTTGCCATATCTCTAATTTTCATCTTCTTAATCTCAATATTAGCAATGGCTATGCCGCCGAAAAAGAAAAACACCACCGAGCCTGACTTCAACTTCCCCAAGGACGTGCTCGAGCAGGCCCAGCAGCAGATGGACGCCTCTGAGTCCTCCCCCGGGAGCGGCCAAACCTTCCTTAACGGCCTCCTGCGCGGCTTGCGGGCTTATATAGAAATCGAGCCGGACAACATCGACGGCCAGATTGCCTACCTCGACTCCCACCTCGCCAAGGCCAAGCTCACCAAGACCGAGGGTGCCCTGGCCATGACCATCCGCGCTCAGGTTATGAACCGCTACTACACCCAACATATCTGGAAGATACGCAACCGGCATGTGCCCGGCGACAGCGTGGCGCTATGGAGCCATGAGCAGTTCACCGACTCTATCGCCGCACTCTACTCCCGCGCCTCAGCCCTGGCCGCTTCCGTTGAAGCCAAGGACTTCATCCCCGAAGTCCTCACCGCAGGCGACACGCAAATTTTCGGCGACTTAGGATCCGTTTTCCACGCATGGTCCGGTTCCAAGGCCCCGTTCTCATCGCATTGCAAAAAAGGATCTCCGGCTTATTTCTATTGGCTCGCGCAGGAATCCGACCCCGATGTTTCGATTGACAAATATGAAAAATTAATTGAAGATAATTGGGAATACGATTGGTGCAATCTTCTGCTTGTCAAGCTCATAGACTACGAGTGTCCATCCGGGGTTGTGGAGGATCAGAAAGCCAGGCAGAAGCGCGAGCGCATCGTGGCCCTGACCGAAAAGGCCATCGCCGCCCATCCCAAATTCCCCTACAACCTCTACCTCCGCCAGGAAATCAACCGCGTCACCGCCCCGGCCATAGATATGAGACTTGACTCTTATGTTCCGGTAAATGAGCCAATAATGTTAATTGTAAAAACTTATAATGCCAAATCCGTAACTTTAGATTTATGTAAGGTTGAAAGCACTGATTTGAAAAGAGCGCAAATTGCTTCTGCAGCGTCCATTAAAAGGTACAGCTATAAGCCGGAATCAATTAACGACATTCACCCGCTGGATATCAGTTTCCCCAGCCCAGGGACGTACATGGTGCGTGTGAAACTCGACGACAGCCAGACTTATAACCCAATATTTACTCAAGCAACACCATTTATTCCCTTTCTCTTAAGTCAAGACTCGGAAGGTGTTGTTATTACTACGGATTATACAACCGGAGCCCCGTTTGGTGGTGTTGAGGTAATCGGGCAAGGAACAAAAGCTCAATTTCTCGGAAAAACATCCAACAATGGTCTGTTGCGGGTTGCTCCGTGGGATACAAAAGATAAGTGGAGTTATGGGGTAAAATTCGCCTATAAGGGTTGCTCTCTTGACTTTGATAATTCTCTAAGATTCAATTTCTCCGAGAAAGAAAAGAATCAGGTTCAGTACCGGCTCAATGTGCTGTCCGACCGTGCACTATATCATCCGGGCGAAACCGTGGAATGGGTAATAGTCGGCGGTCGAAAGGATGTTAATGGGCAAAAAATGCCGTTAGCTAAAACAAATGTCATAGTGTCACTTTTAGATGTTAACAGGAAGAACATTGAAAAAGTGACTGTTACGACTGATGCTATGGGTCGCGCAAGCGGAAGCTTCACAATACCCTCCGAAGGTCTTACGGGAGCTTACACAATACGTGCGGTTTATTCCATTGTTAGCGGGTCATGCCCTGTAATGGTCAGCGACTTCAAAGCACCTGTATTTGAGGTCAAGATTGATAGTTTGGATCAGAATTATGATAGGGTTATTTTAAAAGGTGTGGCCAAAACGCTTTCGGGAATGCCTGTGGCCGATGCGAGAGTATCTCTTAACGTGAGGCGCGCCTACTCGTGGGGTGATTTAACCATAGACTACTCGACTCAGACTCTTACGGAAGGCGATGGGCGATTTAGTTTTGAAGTTAATTCCGATTCCGTTCCTAATGATGATTTAGTTTATATTGCTGATATTTCGGTGACGTCTGCGGCGTCTGAGGTGGCAAAGGCTTCCCGCATATTCAAATTTGATTGTCCCTATACGCTTTCTTTTGATAAAGCCGAGGGTAATTATTCCACGGAGGAGCCTTTTACTTTCACTGTAAAGGCAACCGACATGAATGGCTCAACAGCCGAATTGGGATATAAATGGACGTTAAGTAAGGAGAATGATACAAAGCAGGTGATTGCTTCCGGTCATGCAAAGACGGGCTCTTCTGTGAGCATTGATGTTTCCGATGTGGCAGCCGGAGAATACGAAATTTGCGTAAATCCGGATGACGACGACTTGGCCGATATGGAATATAGCGACGTTTACACCTTTTATAATATAAAGAAAAACGAAGTGCCGGATGGGTCTGTAATCTTCCTGCCGAATAATAATCTCAAAGCTCCATCGGATGCAGAATCGGTTGAGCTTGTTGTCGGAACACCAAAAAATGATGTATATTTGTTTGTGGCTGTAAGCAATGATAAAGGTATTACGGATATACTCAATTTCCGGCTCCCTCACGGATTCTCCAGTTTAAACCTGCCACTCGTAGGAAATGAGAATCACCAAATTCTGCTTTGTGTGCAGCGTAATGGAACAACGCAGTTCAACGATCTTACTGTGTCCCGATATGAGGCTAAAAAAATCAGTATCGTTGTAGAGTCAATGCGCGATAACCTTGTGCCGGGTACAGCCGAAACATGGCGCTTGAGAATAACCGGAGCTGACGCTGCCGGAGCGGCTGCGGTGGCAACTATGTATAACAAGGCACTTGATCAGCTTATACCATATAGAGGAAATCTGGGTTTTTATTTCAGCAGTCCTTATAGGTATTTTTCCAGTTCCACTGTTAGACATTATGGTTCTCGAATGAACTATAGCATCAAATATAAAGACGATATTAAACGCCCCGAGTTCGAAATTCCAGGACTTCAATACATGAATTGGTCCGGTTCTATCTATGTTCGTGGAGCAAAGCAGGCAAACTACACAAGTTCCGCATCTCTGTCCCACATTGTAGTGTCAGAGCAAGTAGTTGATTCCGAGGAGGAAGAACTTATGGCTCCGGAAATTTTGCCGGCATATGGGGAACAAAGAGTGGCCAACGCCGTCGCCACCGAAGCCGATGGAGCAGCGGGAGCCGCCGAGGAACCTGTGCAGGAGTATCGGCAGGCGGAGGTGCTGCAGGGGTTCTGGCGGCCGCGGCTGGTGGCCGACCGGGAGGGTGTGGTGACCATCGAGTTCACCGTGCCCGACGCCAACATCACCTGGGCCTTCCATATGTCCGGCTGGACGGCGGAGCTGCTCACGGCCGACTTCGACGCCACGGCCCTGGCCTCCAAGCCTGTGATGGTGCAGGGCGCCGTGCCCCGCTACCTGCGCGCCGGCGACAGCGCCACCCTCCGCGCCACCGTGTTCAACAACACCGACTCCACGGCCACCGTCGCCACCGAGTTCGAAATCTTCAACCCCGCCGACGGCCGCGTCATCGACACCGTCCGCTCCGTCCTCACCCTCGAAGCCAAGGCCTCGGCCATAGTCACCGCACCGGTGACCGGCGACCCGACCCTGACCTCGGTGGGCTACCGCGTCAAAGCCACCGCCGGCAACTACTCCGACGGCGAAACGGGCGTCCTCCCCATTCTGGCTTCGTCGCAGATGCTGGTGGAATCGCAGGAGTTCTACCTGGACGCCAAGGGCTCCTCGGTGACCCTCAAGGTGCCGTCGGCCAAGGACGCCGTCAGCACCCTGCAGTACTGCCAGAACCCCATCTGGACCGTGGTCAAGGCCCTGCGCGGAGTGCAGTGGGAGGATTACAGCCTCTCCACCTCCGCTGCCACCCAGCTTGCCTCGTCGGCACTGGCGCGCCACATCGTCAGCACCAACCCGCGCATCGCCTCGGTGCTCGCGCAGTGGAAGGCAAACCCCGACAGCGAAGCCCTCACCGGCATGCTCGCCCGCAACGACGACCTCAAGATGCTGCTGCAGAACCAGACCCCGTGGGTCCGTGCGGCCCAGTCGGAGACCGACCGCATGAACGCCCTGACCGAAACCCTGGACTCCACCCGTTGCAGCTACCTGATGGACAAATCGCTCGAAGCGCTGAAGAAATTCCAAAACGCCGACGGCGGCTTCCGCTGGGCAGTGTGGAGCGATACGGAGTCGTCACATTGGGTTACCGTCAACGTGCTCCAGACCCTCGGCATAGCCAACTCTTTCGGCGCACTGCCGCGTGAGTTCACCCCCATGGCCCGCGACGCCTTCCGCTACCTCGAGCAGCAGGCCGTCAAAGACCCCAAGGACATGTGGCTGCGGATGCAGTATGCCCTCATGGCCACATGGTTCCCCGAACTCAACCCCGGCGCCGACGGCAACAAAATCATCCGTGAAGCGGCCGACCGCCTGACCAGGACCTGGCGCACGATGGGCCTCAGCGACAAGGCCTACACCGCCATGGTTCTCAACCGCGCCGGACGCAAGGCCGACGCCGCAGAGATAATCCGGTCCATTGGGCAGTACGGCGTCAGCACCCCCGGCCGCGGACTCGAGTTCCCCTCGGTGAAGGACATGCGCACTTACGGCAACCTCATCCAGGCCGTGGCCACCGTTACGCCCGGCAATCCGATTCTCGACCCCATGCGCCAGTGGGTCATCCTCCAGGCCCAGGCCACCGACGACCTCGGCGCCTGCAACCCCGACTACATCATCGCCTCGGTGATGTTCACCGGCAGCCCCTGGGCGGACATGACCTCCGTGCAGCCCATAGCCATCGACGGCCGTCCGGCCACCTTCCCGCAGGCCGAACTCGGCACCGGCTACCTCACCGCCCCGCTGGCTCCCGGCTCGACGGTCGAAGTGTCGCCCACCGGCGTCACCCCCTCCTACGGCTCCATCGTCACCCTGATGACCGCACCGATGACCGAAGTGAGCGCCTTCCGAAGCGCCGACCTCGAAATCAGCAAGCGCATGATGGTTCAACGCGAAGGCAAGTGGGTTGAGAGCACCGACTTCCGCTTCGGCGAAGAGGTGCAGGTGCAGCTTCAGATCCGCGCCAAGCGCACGCTGGAGTACGTGGCCGTCACCGACGAGCGTCCAGCCGGCTTCGAGCCCCGCGAGCAGCTGCCCGGGTGGCTGTGGAGCGACGGCATCGGCTTCTACCGCGAGAACCGCGACGCCTCCACGCGCCTGTTCATCGGCTACATGCCCAAAGGCTCCTACTCGCTGACCTACAGCATGACCGCCGCCACCGAAGGCACCTTCGCCTCCGGCGTGGCCACCCTCCAGAGCCAGTACGACCCCGCCCTCACCGCCCACTCCTCCGGCACCCTCATCACCATCACCCGATAGCAACTCTAATTTGCGAAGAAAACCAAATAGATATTTTGAAAATCAAAATATAATTCGTAAATTTGCAATCCTGAAAAATACTCGTCAATGAGAATATTTACTGAGAAGCCACTGAAAGATTATGCCTCCAAGCATCCGGAAGCCTTGACAGCTATCCAGGATTGGATCAAGAAGGTTAAGAATGCCGAGTGGACAAATTTGGCCGATATAAAGCGAACTTTCAATAGTGTTGATTATGTTGGGAACCAGCGCTACGTATTCAACATCAAAGGGAACGATTATCGGCTCGTTGTAGTAATTCAGTTCAGGCCTAAATTCGTATATATCCGGTTTATCGGTACTCATGCCGAGTATGACAGGATTGATTGTTCAACCATCTAAGGGACAAGTTAATGACAAGAATTGAAAATGAATCGCAATATCAATGGGCAGTAAACCGTGTGGAGGAACTTTTGCCGTTAGTAACTGAAACCACCCCTGAAACGGACCCAAACTATATCGAGTTAGTGCTACTTTCTAATCTGGTGGCTGATTACTCCGAAGAGCATTTCTCTGTGGGAATTCCATCGCTGATTGATGTAATGAAACTGAGAATGTATGAAATGGGTCTGACTCAGGCATCTCTGGCCAAACTTCTCGGTGTAAGCCCTTCCCGGATTTGCGATTATATGACCGGGAAGTCGGAACCTACCATGAAAGTGGGGCGGGAGATAAGTCGAAAACTCAACATCGACCCGGCAATTGTATTAGGAGTGTAAATTCCTCCGGCACCCTCATCACCATCACGCGATAGCACAAGCGACGGGTTTGAAGGCCCGTCGCTTTAACCTGAATCCTTTACAATGAGAAAAATTGTCCTTCTATCATTTCTTTTTTGTGTAGTGTATAATGCATTCGCGCAAAGCGTCCATGTACCTGAGCCGGACTACGCCTTCCCGCTCACAGTTATTAAAGAAGCCGAAGAGCAAATGGAAGCTGCCGAGAAAGATGGCGATGGGCAGATGTTTCTCAACGGCCTTCTGCAATCGCTCCAGGCCATGTATGAAATAAATCCCAAGGGAATTGAGGAACGCCTCGAATACATCAGCTCCTTTTGTGACAAAGCCGAATTCACAGCGGTCGACAGCGCCTTGGTGTTAGCTATCCGTGCAAGGGTGTTACAGCAATATTACCGTACGTATGAGTTTAAAATTATCTCGCGGTATGCTCCGGGAAGCAATGTGACCTTGTGGAATTCCAAGCAATTTAATGATAGCATATCAACCTTATATTATAAAGCCGACCAACAGGCCCGGAATGTTGATGTGAATAAATTTATTCCATTGGTGTTGACGCCGGGGAATACAAGATTTTTCCCAACCCTGGATGGACTTTTCAATAAATGGTCGGAACTTCATTGGAATTTTTCTGAGAACTGTGAGAAAGGTTCTCCCGCGTATTTCTATTGGTTGGCATGGGAAGCTAACAGCGGCTTCTTCTCTACTGACAAATTAGAAAAAGTATACGCCGATAATAAGGATAACGAATGGTCCGGCCTAATCCTGGCAAGCTTGTTGAGCAAGTGCCATGAGGGATTGTCGTTCCCCAATGTGCCCGACGATGGCGGTAATGATTTCCGAAGTTACATAGTAGCTTTGGTTGAGGATTTCATGGTCAGATTTCCCGACTTTCCCTACAATAATTATTTCAAGGCGCGCATAAAATATATGTACTCCCCCGAAATGAGGGTAGATGTTGCTCCCTATGTCCCGGTTGGAAAGTCTTTCCCCATCAAGATTGCCACCCTCAATATGTCGGCGGCAACTATTGAAGTGTGCAAGGTTAAAAAACGGTCATTAACCATCCGGGAGGTGGACGCTTTGGAACCTTTATTGAAATTTGATTTTGCCATCGACTCTCTCCACGGCAACCGTATTGCAGATGTAACATTGACCGAACCGGGAGTTTATCTTATCCGCTCAAAGTTCCCCAACGAGCCGATGTACGCCACAACATACTTCGAAGCAGTGCAATTCATTCCCCTCATGTTCATGCACAAAGACGAAGGAGTGCTTGTAGCAGCCGATTTTACCACAGGCGCACCTGTGAAAGATGTGCAGCTGTTGGGGATTCAAGGTGCTTTAGGACGTACGGACAAGGATGGAATCTTGAAGTTCAAAAAATGGGATTACCCTCTCTATGCTTCCCCATCCTTCTACTTTGAATACAAAGGGGAAAAGAGTTATGATAATGCGTTTAGATACACCAGGTTCGCCTACAAGCCGGAGCCACGCCGGTTGGGTCGGCTCAATGTGATCACCGACCGGGGGCTTTATCATCCCGGCGACTGTATCGATTGGGCTGTAGTAGCGGCAATAAAAGAACTGGATGATACAGAGCATCTGTTGCAGCACGACACTGTGAGCGTCGTCCTTAAGGGCCCGGGTGGGAAAGTTTATGCCCAACAGAAGGCCGTAACCGACAATTATGGTCGTGCGGCGGGGAGCTTTGTCGCTCCTACCGATGTCATCACCGGCCAGTTCTCTGTCGAATGTCAGTATGGTAAAGTCACCGACTTCTGTAAGGTGACAGTCAGCGACTTTAAGATGCCTATGGTAGAAGTGAAGATTGACACTTTCTATGTTACCCCGAAACAAGTCAGTGTGGTAGGCACGGCAACTACCTTCTCGGGAATGCCGGTAGCCGACGCGCATGTGTCATTTGATATATTCGCTTCAGTACACGCATTTTTGAGCGAATCAGTTTACCATCGAACCTCAACCACCAATGCTGAGGGGAAATTTAGTTTCACAGCCGAGGCCGACTCTCTTTCTATCGGCCACCTTGTAGCTTATATGACCGCGGGCATCACGGTAACCTCGACAGCCGGCGAGGTCGCTACGGGTGTGAGACGATTCAACCTTTCCCGACCTTATGAATTGAAAATTGATAAATTAAAGAAAAACTATTCAACGGACGAGCCGTTCAAATTCACCATAGAGGCAACGGATGTGAATGACCTGCCGGGCTCGTTCGACTGTCGGTGGTATATCAGGAAGGACTTATCCGATTCCATTGTCGCCCAAGGCATCGCTCCTGCTGGGAAAGAAATCAGTGTGGATATAGCAAAAATTCCTGTCGGTGATTACGACCTGAATGTTATTCCAGTTGACACCCTCTGGGCCCGAGAAATATTGAGGTCATTTACTCTTTATAATATAGCCAAGAATCAAGTTCCCAAGTCAACAATCTTTATTCCTAAGGATAAAGTGAGAGCACCCAAAGATGCGAAGTCGGTTAGGATTGACGTCGGAACGACAAAAGAGGAATTGAACCTGTATGTGCTTGTAAGCGATGAGAAGGAATTCAGTTATGTCAAGCACCGCGTGCTCCATCCCGGGTTCTCCGTTTTGGAGATTCCCATACGGTCGGAGAAAGAAGTGGAGATTATATTGGTCTGTCGGGAAAGCGGGCATACCTACGTCAGAAACATCTTTGTGGACCGCTACGAACGGGCAAAATTGAACATTCGCGTGGAATCGATGCGCGACCGCCTCACTTCAGGAAGCCGCGAAACCTGGCGTCTGCGATTCGAAGGTGCCGATGCGGCAGGAGCGGCGGCAGTGGCCACAATGTACAATGCGGCTCTTGATAAATTGACTTCTTACCGGTCCGGGCTTAACTTCAGCTTCCCCATTGCTCTGACGGAAGTGAGAGAGTATTTCCCCTCAACTTTTACCAGCACTTTCAGTATATCAGACAGAGGTTTACCGGTTCTGGATCTTAAGATACCGTCTCCCCAACTGCAGTATATCACCGACGGACCATATATCCCCAGGAAGACGTACAAGATAACAGTTCCGGCCGACTCATTGGCCAAAGGAGTCATAGAGGTTGAGGGTGCGGTAGTTGATGAAAATAATGTGCCCATTATTGGAGCATCTGTGATGCAAACCGGGAACAGAAGAAATGCTGTCCCGACAAATGAATTTGGACGATTCAAAATCTCCATTCCGGCAAATACCACCCTCACGGTCAGCTATGTCGGATACACGAGTGTGGAAATTCCACCCGCTGCGGATATTACAGTGTATTTGCAGCCTACCACCCAAATGTTGAATGAAATGGAAGATTACGATGAAGATGATTACGACGAAGATGATGAGGATGAAGAAGATGACGAACCCGACGAAGACGAGGCAGACGAGGCAGAAGATGATGATGACGACGAAGAAGCTGTAGATATGGAGGTCTACGAAGACCCGGACCATGATTCATATATTAGAATCCGCGGTTTTTCGTCTTTAGGCTCCTTCAAGCAAGATCCTGTCATGAAATTCTCCTCCATTGAGGAGTATCGGCAGGCGGAGGTGCTGCAGGGGTTCTGGCGGCCGCGGCTGGTGGCCGACCGGGAGGGTGTGGTGACCATCGAGTTCACCGTGCCCGACGCCAACATCACCTGGGCCTTCCATATGTCCGGCTGGACGGCGGAGCTGCTCACGGCCGACTTCGACGCCACGGCCCTGGCCTCCAAGCCTGTGATGGTGCAGGGCGCCGTGCCCCGCTACCTGCGCGCCGGCGACAGCGCCACCCTCCGCGCCACCGTGTTCAACAACACCGACTCCACGGCCACCGTCGCCACCGAGTTCGAAATCTTCAACCCCGCCGACGGCCGCGTCATCGACACCGTCCGCTCCGTCCTCACCCTCGAAGCCAAGGCCTCGGCCATAGTCACCGCACCGGTGACCGGCGACCCGACCCTGACCTCGGTGGGCTACCGCGTCAAAGCCACCGCCGGCAACTACTCCGACGGCGAAACGGGCGTCCTCCCCATTCTGGCTTCGTCGCAGATGCTGGTGGAATCGCAGGAGTTCTACCTGGACGCCAAGGGCTCCTCGGTGACCCTCAAGGTGCCGTCGGCCAAGGACGCCGTCAGCACCCTGCAGTACTGCCAGAACCCCATCTGGACCGTGGTCAAGGCCCTGCGCGGAGTGCAGTGGGAGGATTACAGCCTCTCCACCTCCGCTGCCACCCAGCTTGCCTCGTCGGCACTGGCGCGCCACATCGTCAGCACCAACCCGCGCATCGCCTCGGTGCTCGCGCAGTGGAAGGCAAACCCCGACAGCGAAGCCCTCACCGGCATGCTCGCCCGCAACGACGACCTCAAGATGCTGCTGCAGAACCAGACCCCGTGGGTCCGTGCGGCCCAGTCGGAGACCGACCGCATGAACGCCCTGACCGAAACCCTGGACTCCACCCGTTGCAGCTACCTGATGGACAAATCGCTCGAAGCGCTGAAGAAATTCCAAAACGCCGACGGCGGCTTCCGCTGGGCAGTGTGGAGCGATACGGAGTCGTCACATTGGGTTACCGTCAACGTGCTCCAGACCCTCGGCATAGCCAACTCTTTCGGCGCACTGCCGCGTGAGTTCACCCCCATGGCCCGCGACGCCTTCCGCTACCTCGAGCAGCAGGCCGTCAAAGACCCCAAGGACATGTGGCTGCGGATGCAGTATGCCCTCATGGCCACATGGTTCCCCGAACTCAACCCCGGCGCCGACGGCAACAAAATCATCCGTGAAGCGGCCGACCGCCTGACCAGGACCTGGCGCACGATGGGCCTCAGCGACAAGGCCTACACCGCCATGGTTCTCAACCGCGCCGGACGCAAGGCCGACGCCGCAGAGATAATCCGGTCCATTGGGCAGTACGGCGTCAGCACCCCCGGCCGCGGACTCGAGTTCCCCTCGGTGAAGGACATGCGCACTTACGGCAACCTCATCCAGGCCGTGGCCACCGTTACGCCCGGCAATCCGATTCTCGACCCCATGCGCCAGTGGGTCATCCTCCAGGCCCAGGCCACCGACGACCTCGGCGCCTGCAACCCCGACTACATCATCGCCTCGGTGATGTTCACCGGCAGCCCCTGGGCGGACATGACCTCCGTGCAGCCCATAGCCATCGACGGCCGTCCGGCCACCTTCCCGCAGGCCGAACTCGGCACCGGCTACCTCACCGCCCCGCTGGCTCCCGGCTCGACGGTCGAAGTGTCGCCCACCGGCGTCACCCCCTCCTACGGCTCCATCGTCACCCTGATGACCGCACCGATGACCGAAGTGAGCGCCTTCCGAAGCGCCGACCTCGAAATCAGCAAGCGCATGATGGTTCAACGCGAAGGCAAGTGGGTTGAGAGCACCGACTTCCGCTTCGGCGAAGAGGTGCAGGTGCAGCTTCAGATCCGCGCCAAGCGCACGCTGGAGTACGTGGCCGTCACCGACGAGCGTCCAGCCGGCTTCGAGCCCCGCGAGCAGCTGCCCGGGTGGCTGTGGAGCGACGGCATCGGCTTCTACCGCGAGAACCGCGACGCCTCCACGCGCCTGTTCATCGGCTACATGCCCAAAGGCTCCTACTCGCTGACCTACAGCATGACCGCCGCCACCGAAGGCACCTTCGCCTCCGGCGTGGCCACCCTCCAGAGCCAGTACGACCCCGCCCTCACCGCCCACTCCTCCGGCACCCTCATCACCATCACCCGGTAAGTGGTGCTAAAGCTTTGACAGCCTTCGATTTACAAACGAATCGGAGGCTGCGCTTATATCCGCAAACGGGTTTGTCTCCGGGTGAATCCGGGCTACCGGCGTTTGTTAAATTTCAGAAATTTTAAAAATAATTGACAAAAAATTTGGAAGTACCGGCTTTTTCCCTTATCTTTGCACTCGGAATTAACAAGCGAAAACATATATAGCCATCAAAACCTTCAATTTTACCCATCTTGACAACTGACCGGAGATAATCCGACGCCGAAAAACACGTCATTATCCATCCATCCTTTTTCAATTTCACAAGCTTAAGTTTCCACGCCGGGACTTAAATTTTAATCAAGTTTTCTAAAGGTGTCTCACCTTATGATACAACTTGCGTGTAATTTTGCGCTGTAAACAAAACGATACGCAAGTTTAACTTAACAATCTGTCGGTATGAAAAACTCATTCGAAGTCCAATCTCAGGAACGCATCGTGCGCCCCACTGTCAAACCCAAGAGCATCCTCGAAGCTTTTGAGCACATTGTTGAAGCTGCTGAAAACTCCAACTTCAACAGCGAATTCTTTGAAGAAGTAACGCCCTATGTGCGCTACGCCTCCCGCAAGCTCAAGCTGGGCGAAATACAGACCGTGCTGCTGTCGCTGTTCGTCGACCGCAGTGAGGACCGCCGCATCATGCTCTCCGAGCTGGCTTCCTATTTGAAGTGCCGCACCACCAAAATCCTACGCCTGGCCAACTATATCGACGACCTGGAGCGCCACCACTACCTGCGCGCATGCCGCTCGGGCGACAGCGTCTCCTACCGCGTGCCCGCCAAGGTGCTCAAGGCCCTGCGCGAGAACCGGCCCTACGAGCACGTCAATGAGCCCGTGGAGGACACCCAGACCTTCTTTGACCGCTTCGCCAGGCTGATGCGCGAGATGGATCACAACGAAATAGGCCACGACCAGCTTGTGGAGCGCACCCTCGAGATGCTTGAGGAAATCTCCGGTACAGTATTCTGCCGTACCATCCGGAGCTACCACTTCAACGACGAAATTTTGGTGCTGTTCATCTTTATGGCTCACCTGTATGTGCGCAACAACGACGACGCCATCAACTTCAACGACATCGAGGACCTCTACGACGACGATGACATTCCCTGCTGGATCAGCCGCCGCCTGCGAAGCCGCAACGGCGAACTTTTCTCCAAAAAGCTCATCGAGAACACCAACGAGGACGGCATGGCGCGCTCCGACTCCTTCAAACTCACCGACTTCGCCAAGACCGAACTGCTTGCGGAGCTGAATCTGGCGCAGGTAGGCAAGTCGCAGAAAGGCTTGATTATGGCCTCCGACCTTGTGGAAAAGAAGCTGATCTACAACGAAGCCGAGGATGCCCAGGTGAGTGAACTGGCCTCAATCCTGACCCCGGACCGCTTTGCCAAGGTGCAGCAGCGCATGGTCAGCGCCGGCATGCGCACCGGTTTCTGCTGCCTCTTCTACGGCGCACCAGGCACGGGCAAAACCGAGACCGTCTACCAGCTGGCGCGCCTGACCGGTCGCAACATCCTGCGGGTGGATGTCGACAAGATCAAGAGCTGCTGGGTAGGCGAGAGCGAGAAGAACATCAAGGCCCTGTTCGACCGCTACCGCAGCATCTGCCGAAACTCCGACGTAGCTCCAATCCTGCTCTTCAACGAAGCCGACGCTGTGCTGGGCGTCCGCATGGAGGGAGCTTCAAGAGCCGTCGACAAGATGGAGAATTCCATCCAGAACATCATCCTCCAGGAGATGGAGAGCCTGGACGGCATCATGATCGCCACCACCAACCTCACCACCAATCTGGACAAGGCTTTCGAGCGCCGATTCCTGTACAAAATCAAGTACGAGAAACCAACCGCCGCCGCCAGGGCCCGGATCTGGAAGGTGATGTTGCCCGAACTCAGGACCGATCAGGCCAAGCATTTGGCCAACCTCTACGACCTCTCCGGTGGCGAAATAGAAAACATTGTGCGCCGAAACACCGTGCAATGGATTCTCGGTGGCGACTCCAAAGTGGACATGGAGCGCCTGATGGAGCTTTGCTCCCGCGAGCGCATTTCCTCTTCCCGCCCCCAACTCGGCTTCAGCGCATAAGCCGGTTTAAGAGGTTTATAAGTTTATAGGTTTAAAACAGTACCCCTAAAAAATTAACCTTATAACCTCTTAAACTTTTAAACTGAGTTGAGCTCGCTCAACTCAAAAAAAGATTCCTTTATCTGCATTATATAGCACGCACGGCCTGCATGGTTGCTGCAGGCCGTGCGTAATTTATGCGGTTGACGATTAGAATGTTACTGCGAACTGAACCTGGATTCGGTTGGTGTGGAGCGACGTTGCGTCGAACGACTTGCGGTGGCCGTAGTCGTACTCGATGCCGGCCGAAACGAAGCGGTTGAAAGCGTAGATGACGTTAGCCACTGCGTAGTCGCCGTAGCGGTACTGGTCGCCGTCCACTATTGCTCCCTCGGGCATCCAGTTGCTCAGGTGGCTGTACACGAGGTTGGCCGTTAGCTTCGGGGTAATGACGAAATTGAGGCCGGCAGTGACGCCGAGGCTCTTGACCATTGCCATATGTCCGGCCGTGCTTGTTGCAACTGCGTCCAGGCCCAGGCCGTTATCGTCCTGAAGGTAGTTCCCGATGCCACGGCCATAGGCTGCATTATAGCTCAAGCTTACCGGGCCGGCAATAGGGGTCATGCCGGAAAGCTGAATGCCAAGGCCGGTGAGAGTGGAGTTGGTCGAAGTTTTCATGTTGCGGTACTGCATCGGTCGGATCAAACCCGACAGACGCACATGGGCATTTCCGTCCGCATAGGCATACTGGACATAGAGCGGTATGGCCGGAATGCGCTGGTTCACCGTCTTGGTGGCATTTCCGACAGTCAGCGAAGTGGTGGGAGCATCAATACCGATGGCGGCCGAGAAGTGTTTGCCGAATTTCTGGGTCCATGAAGCGTTGAACATCGTGATGTACGGGTACCCGTTCGGGCCTTCAAAGTCGATGGTGGTAGGTTCGGCAGCGCCGTCAGCGAAGATACTGGTGGTGTAACCGACCGTCAGGCCGCGGTACTTACCGTAGAAGTGGAAGCAGTTGAATGCATTGCCGTTGCCCATAAAGTTGCCTTTGAAGAAAACGCCAACCTGATTTTCAGTGCCCGGGAGTGCCACGGCATTAAGATAGACCGACGACGACTGCCATCCGAAGCCCAGCGAGCTGCGGTTGCCCGGCGTGGAAGGCGTAATGGCCGAAGGCGTGAACAGGGTAGGGGAGGACATCTCGTCGCCGAAGTCGAACACGCCTTCGCCGAGGAACTGGGCGCCTATACCTATATAATATTTATGATCTTTGCCCACGATTGCAAAACGCGGCAGCCCGTTGTCGTTGGGCGCTGTCGGGGCATTCTCTTTTAAATGTTTCTCAACGCGGAGTGCATCGACGGTATCATTGTTGACCACCGACACCACTCCATGGTCGTGGCGCGCGTCGCGCTGTGCCGTGGCCATTGCAGGCACCATGCAGGCGGCCAGTGCCATCATCGTCATCAGAGCTGTTTTCTTCATATGTGTAGGATGTAGAGTTATGTTATGTGTGTATAACACTTTTATAGATGAAAAAGTTAGTGCGAAAAAACTTTTCAGGCATGCCGCTTGTTGAATTAGAACAACTAACATGAATACCTAACCCTAATGATTCCTTATTATGGAT
>CAYNHP010000047.1:0-16887 GCA_964397235.1 uncultured Bacteroides sp.
TAATCGGGACTAATCATGATTAATCTTGACCAATCTCGATTAATCTTGGCTAATTTCGATTCGATGGATGGCGGGGGATGGGTTGCCTCGGGGAAAATAATTTATTATCGGCCAAAGTTTTCGGGTGCGGGCAATAAATGAGCAGAGGGGCCGTTAATATAATGAGTTCCTTTGTGAACGCCGCTTTTGATATTATAATGCAGATGAAAAGATACATTCTCCCTACCCTCGCAGGGTTGGCCGTGGCTCTGGGTATGAACGCCCAGGCGGTCGACCCTGTGCTCATGACGGTCGATTCCAAACCGGTTCATGTGAGCGAATTTGAGTACCTCTACAACAAGAACAATGCCCAGCAACAGCAGCCTCAGACGCTGGATGAGTATCTGGACATGTTCGTTGTCTACAAGCTGAAGGTAGCCGACGCCGAAGCCGCCGGCCTCCAGGATTCGCCCGAGTTCCGGGATGAGTTCGCCACCTTCCGCCGCGACCTCTCCAAGCCCTACTTCCGCGACCAGGCAGTTGAGGACTCGCTGGTGAACCTGGCCTATTCCCACCGCCAGAAGGACGTCTACGTGAGCCACATCATGCTCCCCCACGATGCCGCCGGTAAGGCTACGGCCGACTCCCTGCGTGCCGAAATCATTGCCGGCACCATCACCTTCGAGGACGCCGCACGCCGCTTCTCCGTGGACCGCTACTCGGCCGAGCGGGGCGGAATGATGGGCCTGGTTATGCCCGACCGCTTCCCCTGGGCCTTCGAGGAGGCATCCTACAACACGCCGGTGGGCAGCATTTCCGAAGTGGTGAACTCGGGCCTCGGCTTCCACATCGTGCGTCCGGAGAGCGTGAACCCGGCTGCCGGTGAGGTCAATGCATCGCACATCCTGATTATGACCCGCGGCAAGGACGAGGCCGGTGTAGCTGCCGCCAAGGCGCGCATCGACTCCCTCTACGCCGTTGTCATGGCCGGGGGCGACTTTGCCGAGCTGGCCAAGAAATACTCCGAGGACCCCGGCTCCGCTTCCAAGGGCGGCAACTTAGGCTACTTCGGCCACGGCCAGATGGTGAGCGAGTTCGACTCCGCCGCCTTCGCCCTGCGCGACGGCGAAGTGTCCAAGCCCGTAAAGACCGCCTTCGGCTACCATATCCTGCGCCGCAACGCCCATCGCGGCATCGAACCCCTCGAGAAGCTGCGCCCGGAAATCCTCCAGGCCATGAACAACGACAGCCGTGCGTCGATGCCCGTGCGCGCGGTGGTGGACCGTATCTTTGCCACCTTCGACGCCAAGGTAAACCCCGAAACCTTCGAGGCCGTCAGTGAGGCTATAGCTGCCAACGGGGGCGTGTACGATGCTACCGTGGCCGGCGCGCTCGCTTCCCGCGGGCTGAAGGCCGCCACCTTTGCCGACCGCGCCATCATGCTGACCGACGTCATGGCAGCCCTTTCGCCCGAAGCGGTGCCCGACGGTGAGGATGCCTCTGCGATGCTCCGGGCCATGGCCAAAAGCATGCTTGAGGAGCAGGTGCTGGACTACGAGCGCGATGCCCTCTACAACACCAGCACCGACTACCGCAACCTCGTCGACGAGTACCGCGACGGCATCCTGCTCTACGAAATCTCAAACCGCAACGTGTGGAACCGCGCATCCAAGGACACCGAAGGGCTGAACGAATTCTTCCGCCGCAACATCGAACGCTACCGTTGGGATGAGCCGCGCTACAAGGCCTTCGTGATTTTCGCGCCCAACGACTCCGTGCTCAACCTCGCCGAGGCTTATGCCAATACCCTCGAATTCACCGACCCCGCCGATTTCTCCAAGCAGATGCGCAAACGTTTCGGCCGCGACGTGAAGATTGAGCGCATCGTGGCCGCCAAGGGCGAAAACAAGATTACCGATTACCTCGGCTTCGGCGGTCCGAAACCCTCCAAGGACGCCATGTCGCGCTGGCCGTCGTACGTAGCCTTCCGCGGCAAGTATATCAGTGAGGCCGAAGAGCCCGCCGATGTGCGCGGCGCCGCCGTCACCGACTATCAGGCCGAACTTGAGCAGCAGTGGATCAACCGTCTGCGCAAGGAACACAAGGTGAAAATCAACCAGAAGGTGTTCAAAGCCGTAAAGGAAAAGAATAAGTAAATGAACATCCGCAACCTCATCCTCGCCCTTGGCGCAGCGGCGGCCCTTGCCTCCTGCGCCAAGGGCGAACCTGCATCGGTGCCGTCCGACGCCATAGCCAGCATCGACAACGAGTTCCTGCGCATGAGCCAGGTGCGCGCCCAGATGCCCGGAGGCCTCAGTGCCGACGACTCCGCCAAGTTCGTGCAGGCCTACTGCCAGAAGTGGATCGACGACCGCCTGATTCTGCGCGTGGCCTCCAAGGAGGTGGACATGACCGAAATCGACCGCCTCGTGGAGGAGTACCGCCGCGAGCTCATAAGCAGCGAGTACCGCCGCCAGATGGCCCGCCATGCCGATACGGGCGTGTTCAGCGACGACTCCCTGATGGCCTACTACGAATCCCACAGGAAGGACTTCGTGCTGGACCGCCCACTGGTGAAAGGTGTCTACCTCAAGTTGCCGGACAAGGCCGAGCATATAGCCGAAATCAAGAAACTCTACAACTCAACGCGGCCGCAGGACATGGACAAGCTGGAAAAGGCGGCCCTGGGCTCGGCCATCCATTACGACTATTTCCGCGACCGTTGGGTTGACTGGGAACAGATAGAATCGAAGATTCCCTACGAGTTTCCCGGCGGCAGTGCGGCCTTCCTGCATGCCGGCAAGCCGTTGAATATCAGCAACGGAGGCTTTACCTACCTCCTCTCGGTGAGCGAGTCCATTCCGGCCGGAGAAGTCATGCCCTTCGAAGCCGCCAAGCCCCTGATCCGCGAGCGACTCCTGTCGCAGCTACGCCGCAGCTACAACAACGAGCTGATGAAAACCATCTACGACCGCTCCCTCAAAAAAGGCGTCCTGGTGCTGTACCAGTAACAGAACAACTTCGCCGACATGATTTTTACACCCTTTAGGGTATAAAATCTACGTCGGCGAAGTTTTTTATACCCTTAATGGTATAAAATCAGTAAATTTGCTTATCTTTGCACCCAAAAGGGTATAAAATGACCGAATTAAGCAAATATATCAAGGAGAAACGCAGGACTTACGGCCTGACGCAGGTCGACCTGGCGCAGAAGTCGGGCGTTGGCCTTCGGTTCGTGCGCGAGCTGGAGCAGGGGAAGCTGACGCTGCGACTGGACAAAGTGAATCAAGTGCTGGCCCTCTTCGGCGCTCATATGGCTCCTGCGCAGAAGCCAAGATAAATTCAATTCTGACGATAATGAAGCAGGCCAGAGTATATGTGAATTCAAAATTAGCCGGAAGGTTAAAAGAGGACGCCGCCGGCTATGAGTTCAGCTACGATTCGGAGTATCTGAACTCCGGCGATGCGCGCGCAGTGAGTTTAACGTTGCCATTAGCGCCAACGCCCTATCGCGACAAAGTGCTTTTTCCCTTTTTCGACGGCCTTATTCCTGAAGGGTGGTTGCTTGATATTGCCGAAAAGAGTTGGAAGATTTCGGCACGCGACCGTTTTTCGCTCCTATTGGCGTGCTGCAAGGATTGCATAGGAAATGTGAGTGTTGTTCCGGTAGAAGAAAGCGAGGTGGGTGATGAGTAAATGTTTGTACTGCTACAAAGAATTAGCTGATGGTGAATTGGATTACCACAAGAACTGTGCGCGGAAAATTTTTGAAACCACCGCGGTGCCGGCGCTCCCCTATACCCGAACTGATATAAAAGAGTTAGCGCGGGAAATTGTGGCAGCCAGTACGACAGTGACCGGCGTACAGGCTAAACTGTCGCTCGACATTTCGCGAGGTTCCGCAAACGAGCCCCGGCGTTTTACTATTGTCGGCCTCTGGGGAAGATTCATTCTAAAGCCGCAGACCGACAGCTTTGAGAGTCTTCCTGAAAATGAGGATTTGGTGATGCATTTAGCAGAAGCTGCCTCAATTCAGACAGTGCCGCATTCCCTTATAAGGTTTGCCGATGGGGAGCTCTGCTACATCACCCGAAGGGTCGACCGCAAACGAGCAGGCGAAAAAATTGCCATGGAGGATATGTGCCAGCTGTCAGAGAGGTTGACCGAATATAAGTACAAAGGTTCCTATGAGCAAATAGCCAAAATCATCGGCAAATACTCATCGGCACCACTGCTGGATATAGTGAACTTTTGGGAAATTGTGGTTTTCTCCTGGCTAACGGGCAACGCCGATATGCATCTTAAGAACTTTTCGCTTTTTCAGCCTGACGAAGGGTATAGGCTGAGTCCTGCCTACGACCTTCTGTCAACTTCCATCGTAATGCCTCAAGACAAGGAAGAATTGGCTCTCCACCTCAATGGCAAAAAGAACAAGATAAAGCGCAGCGACTTTGTTAAAGTAATGATGGAGAGTGGGATGGATGAAAAATCGATAGAAAAGCTTTTCAAGAAGTTTGCCAAGGCCCTGCCTAAATGGGAGGAAATCATAAAGCAGTCGTTCCTTCCGGAGAAAAAACAAATTGAGCTTCAAGAATTGATTACCCGCATGGCTACCCGTCTGATGCTACTTGCACCTGAGGCGTAGGGACGCGTCATCATCGAGATTAAGATTAATTCATGAAAGGACTTTAAGAAGGTCTTTGGTTCGCCTGGTGGAAAGCAAGCGGTCACGACATCGCCTCTTCGAGTCTCTATGTTAGGTAGGCATTAACAACCTCAGGCTCTGCTTTGCTACACCTGGGGTTAATCACAACAACGCTCATCCGGAGCTAATGCTTCTGAGAAGTCTGTACATAAATAAGGACGCTCCGAACGAGCGTCCCTACTTTATTGATACACAGAGTGTTGCTCTTTGATTTATCGAGATTAATCCCGATGATATTTTACGACCGGGGAGCTTTTGGTTACCAGGTGAGGGGGAAGCGTTCGATGTCTTCTTCGATGAGGTTGGTGCCGGACTGGACTTCGATGAAGGTAAGGGGTGTGACGGCACGGAGGGCGTGCTTCTGGCCTTTGGGGATGAAGACGGTGTCGCCCCGGCGGACTGGCCGGCGCACGTCGTCGAGCACAATCTCCCCTTCGCCGTCGATGAAGGTCCACACCTCGTCGCGGCAGCTGTGGCGCTGGTAGCTCAGGGCACATCCGGGGTTGACAATGAGCTGCTTGGTGAGGGCTGCGAAGCCGTCGGGGTAGGTGACGCGGTCGATGACCTTGTAGGTGCCCCAGCGGCGCTCCTCGTACATTGGTCGGCTGTGGAGCGTGGGCACGAAGCGCTTCATGTCCTCGCTGCGGCTCTTCTCGGTGACGAGGATGCCGTCGGGCGAAGCGGCTATGACCAGGTTCTGCGTGCCGATGCACATCACGGGGATGTCCAGCTCGTTGATGATGTGGGTGTTGATCTGGGTGCCGTCGGTGAGCACGTTTCCGTAGGTCTGGTGGCGGAGCTCGTCGGTGAGCGTGTTCCACGTGCCGAGGTCTTTCCACTGCCCGTAGAAGGGTATAACTGCCAGGGAGTCAGCCTTTTCAGCTACCTCGTAGTCGAAACTGGTGATGGGGTAGTCCTCGTAGCGGCTGCGGATTGTGGCAAAGGAGTCGCCGTCGACATAGCCTCGCGCGAGGGTGGTCATATATCCGAGGCGGAAGGCGAACACGCCGCTGTTCCACAGGGCGCCGTCCTCGATAAGGGCTGCGGCGCTGGCCACGTCGGGCTTTTCGACGAATTTTTTCACCGGCACCACGCCATGGCCGCCGCCGCTGCGGTCGGGGAGGATGTAGCCGTACTTTGTGGAGGGGAAAATGGGGTTGATGCCCATCAGCAGCATATCGGCGGAGCCTTTGGCAACCTCGGCGGCCATCTTGCCGATGGTCTGGAAATAGCCGGCGCCGGTGAAAGCGTCGCACGGCATCACGACCACGGGTTCGTCGGGCGCACAGCCCTTTTCGCGTGCCAGGAACTCGCATGCCAGGCAAATGGCGGGGAAGGTGTGGCGGCGTTCGGGCTCGGTGACGATGCTTACGTGGTCGCCGATCTGGGAGAGGATGGCGTCGCGCTGGAGGGCGCCGGTGGCTATGGTAATGTCGGCCTCAAGGCCTGCTTCGGCTATTTGGCGCACCACGCGCATAATCATCGACTCGCGTTCCTCGCTGCCCTCGGTGGGGAGCAGGCGCAGGAACTGCTTGGAGCGGGCGTCGTTGCTCAGCGGCCACAGGCGTGAGCCGGAACCGCCGGAGAGAATCACTATCTGCATATCTTTTAGCGCTCGGCGCGCATGGGATTGTTTAGAAAATCGTCATAGGCCAGGGCGATGCCGGCCTCGAGCTCGGTGGAATAGGTCCAGCCCAGGGCTGTGGCTTTGCTCACATCGAGGAGCTTGCGCGGGGTGCCGTTGGGCTTGGAAGTGTCCCACTCGATGACTCCGCGGTAGCCTACAACACGTGCCACAGTTTCGGACAACTCCTTGATGGTTAGCTCCTTTCCGGTGCCCGCATTTACGGTTTCGTTGCCGGAGTAGTTGTTCATCAGGAACACGCAGAGGTTGGCCAGGTCGTCGACATAGAGGAACTCGCGCAAGGGGGAGCCGTCGCCCCAGCATACGACCTTCTCCGCCCCGGCGAGTTTGGCTTCGTGGAAGCGGCGGATAAGCGCCGGAAGCACGTGGGAGTGGCTCGGATGGTAGTTGTCGTTGGGGCCGTAGAGGTTGGTCGGCATCACGGATATGAAGTCCGTGCCATACTGACGGTTAAGGTACTCGCAGTATTTGAGGCCGGAGATTTTTGCCAGGGCATAAGCTTCGTTAGTGTGCTCGAGCGAGCCCGTGAGCAGACAGCTCTCGCGCATGGGTTGCTCGGCCAGGCGGGGGTATATGCAGCTGGAGCCGAGGAATTCAAGCTTGCGGCAACCGTTGCGCCAGGCGGCGTTGATGACGTTCATTTCCAGCATCATGTTCTGGTACATGAAGTCGGCCGGAGCTTCGTTATTGGCCACTATGCCTCCCACCTTTGCCGCCGCAAGGAACACATACTCAGGGGCTTCGGCTTTGAAGAATGCGTCGACGGCGCGCTGGTCGGTAAGGTCGAGGTCGGCGTGGGTGCGGGTGATGATGTTGGTGTAGCCCTGGCGGAGGAGTTCGCGCACAATGGCCGAACCTACCATGCCACGGTGGCCCGCAACATATATCTTGGAGTCTTTTTCCATCAGCGTACGATGCCTTTTTCGAGATATTCTTCGAGGTTGACGCGCACCTGGTCGCCGGCGCGCTCCACGGCCACCTTGGCCATGTCGCTGTCCACCATCAGGTTCACCAGCTGCTCGAAGGAGGTTTTCTTGGGGTTCCAGCCCAGGCGCTCCTTGGCCTTGGTGGGGTCGCCCAGGAGGTTCACCACGTCGGTGGGGCGGTAGAAATCCTTGGATACTTCCACCAGCACCTTGCCCGTCTTGACGTCGATGCCCTTCTCGTCGGCTCCTTCGCCTTCGAAGCGGAGTTCGATGCCGGCGCGTCGGAAGGCATAGAGGCAGAACTCGCGCACGGAGTGCTGCTCGCCGGTGGCGATCACATAGTCGTCCGGCTCGGGTTGCTGGAGGATGAGCCACATGCACTCGACGTAGTCGCGGGCGTAGCCCCAGTCGCGCAGGGAGGAGAGGTTGCCCAGATAGAGCTTTTCCTGGCGCCCCTGGGCTATGCGTGCGGCCGCGAGGGTGATTTTGCGCGTGACGAAGGTTTCGCCGCGGCGCTCGCTCTCGTGGTTAAACAGGATGCCCGAGCAGGCGTACATGTTATATGCCTCGCGGTACTCCTTCACAATCCAGAAGCCGTAGAGCTTGGCCACGGCATAGGGAGAGTAGGGATGGAAGGGCGTCTCCTCATTTTGCGGCACCTGCTCCACCTTTCCGTAGAGCTCCGATGTCGAGGCCTGGTAGAAGCGGCAGGTCTTTTCAAGACCGCACTGGCGGATGCCCTCAAGGATGCGGAGCACGCCTACGGCGTCGACGTTGGCGGTGTACTCGGGCGTGTCGAACGACACCTGCACGTGGCTCTGTGCCGCCAGGTTGTAGACCTCGTCGGGGCGCACCAGGTTGAGGACCTTGATGACGCTGAGCGAGTCGCCCAGGTCGGCATAATGGAGGTGGAAGTTGGGGCGCCCTTCGAGGTGGGCGATGCGCTCGCGGTAGTCCACCGACGAGCGGCGGATTGTTCCGTGCACGTCGTAGCCTTTTTCGAGCAGCAGCTCAGCCAGATAGGAGCCGTCCTGGCCGGTGATGCCGGTGATGAGGGCTGTTTTCATATCTCAGGCAATGTCAAATCCGGCGGCGCGTACGGCGGCCACTACGTCTTCGTCCTTAGGCGTGCCTTCGACGGTGGCGATGCCTGTGGAGAGGTTCACCGACACTTGCTCAACGCCGTCGACTCCGCTGATGCTTTTGGTGACGGTGGCCTGGCAGTGGGGGCAGTTCATGCCGGAAATCTTATATTCTTTAGTCATATTTTCGGTGTTTATGCGGTTAGGTAAGTGATTCTTAATGAAGGTGTAAAGCAGCAGTGCAACCAGGATTGCGGAGCATATCGAGGGGAAGATATCGAAGCCGCCGCCATGGTGTGCACATCCGGCGTGGGTGTGGGCAAAGGTGAACCACGACGCCGGCAGCAGGTAGTCGATTGCCAGGCCGAAGGCCAGCGCGCCGGCGATGATGGATATGAGGTAAACCACGGCCGCTTTGCGGCCCATCTCACGCGAAATCAGCGTGAAGGATGCAAAGTTAGCCGCCGGACCGGCCATCAGGAGCACCAGTGCCGTGCCGGGGGATAAGCCCTTGAGCATGAGCGACATGGCGATGGGTATGGAGCCGGTGGCGCAGACGTACATCGGGATGGCTATCAGCAGCACGGCAATCATCGACACGATGGGCCAGCTGCCCAGGAACGAAAAGAAGTCGGCCGGCACGTAGACCGTGATCAGGGCCGCGATGATGAGTCCTATCACGAGCCACCCGCCGATGCTGCCGACGAGGTCGATGTAGCCGTAGCGCAGGGCGGCCTTGCATTTGTTCCAAAAGCCGCGGGGAGCGTCGTCCTCCTCGGCCACGACTGCGCAGGCCTCGGCGGCGGGGGCGTCTTCGTCGGTTTCGGTGCGGCCCACGGCTACGCCTCCGAACACCGACGTCACCAGTGCTGCCACGGGGCGGATCACGGCGAAGGCCGGCCCCAGCAGCGACCATGTGGCCGCGATGCTGTCAACGCCTGTCTGAGGCGTAGAGATGAGGAAGGAGGTCGAGGCGGCGCGTGAGGCCCCGTTGCGGCGCATGGCTATGGCCGTGGGAAGCACGCCGCACGAGCACAGCGGCAGCGGAACGCCGATGGCGGCGGAGGTCACCACCGACTTCCAACCTTTGCCCGACAGATGGCGGGCGAAAGTGCGACGCGACACAAACGCGTGCATGATTCCTGCAATCAGGAACCCCAGCAGCACGTAGGGCGACATCTCGTTGAGAATATTGAGAAGTGAATATATTAATTCCATTATTACCCGATAATTTTTCAATACAAAGATACACATTCCCTTGCACCTTTGCAAATTCAGTTCCTTAAATAACGTTGCACAGGCCAAAAAAATCGCGCAAAACACTGCCGTCGTCTTGTCGAACGCCGGAGTTATTGTGATTTATCGAGATTAATCACGATGCGTCATGATAAATCTCGATTAGTCAAGAGAGCTGACCCGAGGATGACTCCGTTGGAAAAAATGGCAAAAAAGTGGGAGGCCGTTTGGTTTAGTTGGGATATTGAAGTATATTTGCATTTCAATACCAATCGCACGATTTCTCAATGGAAAATTTCGATATCAACCGCTACGGCGCATCCATCCTCGGAGGCATCTCCATAGGCATCGCCGGCACGGTCTACCTCAAGGTTGGAGGCGTGGTTGGAGCCTGTATGTTTGGTTTCGGTCTTCTGGCCATCATCGCCTCCGGCTTTAATCTCTTCACCGGCAAAGCCCAGTTCGTATGGGGCCGTCAAGGGCTGTGGTGGCTCTTCGCAATCCTGTTAGGCAACCTGTTGGGCACCGGGCTGGTGGGAACGCTTATGGCCCCGGCCGTGGGCGAAGCCGCCCAGACCATCATTGACCTGCGCGTGGCCACCGGCTGGTGGAAGTGCTGCCTGCTGTCCATTCCCTGCGGTTTCATCATGACCGCCGCCGTCCAGGCCGCGCACAAGAGTAACTTCTGGGTGCTCCTGTTGGGTGTGCCCACTTTTATCCTCTGCGGATTTCCCCACTGCATCGCCGATGCATTCTACTTCTGGGCCGCGCCCGAGCCCGGGGCCTTCGTGCTTCAGTGTTACATTCCTATCGTCCTCGGAAACTATGTAGGCTGTAATCTTTACCGCCTCGCAAAATGGGAGAGCAAGTCAATAACAGCCGAATAGCCGGAAACGCCATTGCGCTGACGCTGCGCATGATTCTGGTCACCATCGTGGGGCTTTACACCTCCCGCGTGGTGCTCAACGTGCTGGGCGACTCGGACTACGGTATCTGGGGCGTGGTCGGCGGCGTGGTGGCCATGGCTTCGTTCCTGAACACCGCTATGGCCGGGGCCACTTCGCGATTCATCACCTTCGCCCTGGGCAAGGATGACATCGAACGCGTCCGCGACACCTTCTCCACATCCCTGATGGTCCACATGGCCATCGCCGCCGTGGTGGCCGTGCTGGCCGAAACGCTCGGCCTATGGTTCCTCAACAACAAGATGAACTTCCCCGCCGACCGCATGTTCGCCGTCAACGTCCTCTATCAGCTCACGGTTGTATCGATGGTGGTCACTTTCACGCAAGTGCCTTACACAGCGGAAATTATCGCCCACGAAAAAATGAAGGTCTATGCCTACATGGAGAGCATGGCCGTGGTGCTCAAGCTCGCCATAGTGTTCCTGCTCCTGCTGGCCGACACCGACCGCCTCATCCTCTACGCCGTCCTCTCCTGCCTGCTGAACCTGCTCCTGGCGGGCATCTACCGCATCTACTGCATCCGCCACTTCCCCGAGGCGCGCTTTTCGTGGCAGTGGAACCGGGGCGTCTTCGGCGAGATGGCGCGCTTCTGCATGTACGACCTCTACGGCCACATGGGCGTAATAGCCCAGCAGCAGGGCACGCCGATTCTGCTGAACATGTTCTTCGGCGTCATAGCCAACGCCGCATTCACGCTGGCCTTTACCGTCCAGAACTCCATCATGGGCTTCACCAACGCCGTCAGCCAGGCCTTCCGCCCGCAAATCATCAAGCAGTACGCCGGGGCCGACTACGCCGCCATGGGTACGCTTATGGGACGTTCGGTGCAGTTCACGATGCTCGTGTTTGCAATCGTGGCCATTCCGATGATGATTGAAACGCCACGCGTCATGTGGCTGTGGCTCGGGCAGATACCGGAATTTTCCGTCGACTTCATCCGCCTGACGCTCATCGTGGCCTTTGCCAACATTATGATCGGCGTCAACAACACCGGCATCCACGCCACGGGCAAAGTGCGCAACATCTCTTTCATCAGCGGCTCGTTCTACCTCCTGTCGCCCCTTACGGCTTACGTGCTCCTGCGCTGGTTCGGCTGGGGCGTCAACACGGTCTATCAGATGGAAATCATCGCCATGGGCGTGGTGATTATGCTCGGCTGGTACTTCGTCAAGGTACAGATTCCGCAGATCCGCATCGGCCGCTACCTGCTCAGCAACATGCGCACATGGGTGGCCATTGGCGTTGGCGCCGCGGTGATCGGCCTGCTGGTGGTCAGCGGCATCATTGCCCCGGAAATGGACATCCGCCACACCTACCTGCGTAACCTCTGGTTCGTGGCCGAAACCACCCTGGTGAGCTTCGTCATCATTTCGCTCAGCGCCTTTGCCATCGCCTTCGGACCCGAAGAGCGCCGGTTCGTACTCAACAAACTCTTACGCCGTAAGCCATGACTTCGCCTCTCGTTTCGTTCATAGTGCCGGTGCTTAACGCTGAGCCATACCTGGGGCAGTGCCTTGAAAGCCTTGTGGATCAAGATATTGCTGAGGTGGAGGTGATTGTCATTGACGACGGAAGTACCGACGGCTCAGCGGATATCTGTAAGTCCATGGCCGAAGCCGATGCCCGTATCCGGGTCCTTCAGGGGCCCCGTCAGGGCGCCGGAGCGGCCCGCAACAAAGGCCTTGATGTGGCCGCCGGTGAATATGTGGTATTCGTCGACGCCGACGATTGGGTGGATGCCGACATGGCCTCGCTCGTGCACGGGCGCCGCGGCTATGACATCATCTTTTTCGGCTACCGGGAGCATCGCGATGGGCAGGTAAAGGATTGCAGAATTAAGCCTTACGGCGATTTCAGCTCCGACATCGACGCAGCCCTCACGCGCTTGTTCCGCTCGCCCGAACGCTTCTTCGGATTCACATGGAACAAGGCCTTCCGGCGCGGAATCATCGAAAAACATGGCTTGCGCTTCGACCCTGACCTCATCATCAAGGAGGACGAGGACTTTTGCGTCCGCTTTGTCGGCCAAATCGCTTCGCTCTACCTCTCCGACGCCATGCCCTACCACTACCGCATCCTCCCCGGAAGCCTGAGCCACAGGAAGTTGCGCGACCGCCGCCTCACCCTCCTGGCCGAGCGCATAGAAGCTGATGCGGCCGCTTGTCCGTGGCCTGACCTGCAGGCCCAACTCATCGCAGCGGCATTTGAGTACCATCTCGATGGCTTCCGCGACTCCAGCGGAGCCTCTTTCTCCAGCTGGGACGCTTTTTCCCATCGCAATCGCAACCGGCTGCCTGCCACTTTTTCGCGCCGGTTGTTCGCACTCCCGTGGGCATACTTGCGCGCCGCAGCGCTGCGGTTCGTTCACCTCAATTCGTTTGCGCAACGCATTAAATCATCACTTAAAAAGCTGAAACCATGAGTGTTATAGGATTATTACGCCGAATTGTCAACCCACTGCGACAGGCATGGCGCCGTAGTCGGCTGGGCGTGAAAACCGCAGATGTGCGCATCGGCGCAGGGGTGCTGGTTCAGGGCGAAGGCATCCTCGAGGTTGGCCCGTGCGTGATTATAGGCGCAAACTCATCCTTCACCTTCAACCCACTGGTCGGCACGCCGCAAATCGTCCTCGGAAAGGGCGTGAACCTGGGCAAACATAACGATTTCGGTTGCAGCGAACGCATTATCATTGAGGACTTTGTAATCACCGCACCCTATGTGCACATCACCGACCGCGACCATTGCTACGAGGACATTACCACTCCCATCATGCACCAGCCCACGCGAACCCGCGGGCCGGTTGTGGTCGGGCAGGGGAGTTGGATTGGCTTCGGGGCGCAGATAATGAGCGGAGTAAGTATCGGCCGACAGTGCGTCGTCGCCGCGGGAGCAATCGTCACCAAGGATGTACCCGATTTCTGCGTTGTCGGCGGTAACCCCGCGCGCATCCTCCGCCGCTACAACCCCGATACCCTGTCCTGGGAAAAACCGTAAAGCATGGAGGTGGCGAGCGGGAGCTCGCCACAATGGGAATCAACGCCAATCGAGATTAGTCAAGATTAATCCCGATTAATCTCGATTAGTCATAACCCCCTTTTCTGACTACTCCTTAATGGTCACTTTGTGCACTCCGGCAGCAAGAATTTTGTCGCCTACGGTTGCCGTGGTTCCTTCCGGAACGGTGATATTGGCGGTGATGCGCTTGCCTTTGCGCCGGAGGTCGACCTTTATGAGGCCGTAGGCGGTGCCAACCGTGGCGCTCGCCTCCTTGAGTTTGCCCATCTGCGGGCGGATGGTGAAGGTGCGGAATCCGGGCGACGTCGGGGCGATGCCGCACACTTTCTGGCTCAGCAAGGTCAACGGGCCGCCGCTCCAGGCGTGGTTTACGGTGCCTCCGCCGAAGCCTTCGGCACCGATACCCCAGCCCTCAAAGAGGGTAGTATAGTCGTCGTAAGCCATCATTTTGGCGTAGCGCGAGTGCATACGGTCCAGCGCGCGGTCCGGCTCACCCACCAAGAACAGTGCCTCGAGGACGTATTTCTCCATATACGGGCTGGCATGGTACTCGCGGTCCAGCACGTCGACTATGGCCGGATACTTATCCTCCGACGCCAGCCCGCTGACAACGGCCATGGCCTGGGCGCGGTCGTCGGTGGCGCCGGTATAGCCCGGCGAGCGGTACTCCGTGCCGGTCCAGAAGCGGCCGTCGAAGGCGTTTTCGATGCCCCGCATCATCTGCTCAATCATGGCAACATCCTCCGTAAGTCCCAGCTGAACAGCAAATTCGCGCTCGGCTTTCAGGGCGAGATAGTACCAGCAGTTGGTGAGGATGTCCATGTCGATGTTCTCGCCCCAGTCGCCCCAGGTCCAGTCGCCTGCGCGGCTCACAACCAAGCCGTCGGCATCGGTGGTCCACACTTCGTGGAGATATTTTTTCAGTCCGGGGTAAATCTCGGGCACGAAGGAAAAATCGTCGGCATAGTAGCCCTGGGTGAAGAACCCGTACCAGCCCACCGAGGCCAGCATCTGCATCGGCAGCTCCTTGCGCCAGTTGCCCGAGGGGATGGGAGAAAAGATTACGCCGTTGTCGCGCTGCCAGTTCATCAGCTCAAGTATCCCCTTCTTGGCCAGCTTGTTGGCCGACGGGGACAGGGCGTAGAACGTTTCGCCAAGCTCGTTGACGGCGTCGCCCCACCACTGGGCGCGTTCGCGGTCCGGGCAGTCCATGTAGGTGTCGCGCATGGTGATGTAGAGCGTTCGTGCCGAGCGTTTCCAGAGCTCGTTCAGGAAGGGGTCGTCGCATTCGAAGGCGCCGGTGAATTCGGTGTCATAGCCTGTTTCTCGGAATTGCAAATCGAGCACCTCCACGCCCTCGGGCACCACGTAAAGCACCTCGTGGCCGTTCATCCAGCCGGGGTTTTCGTACTCCTGCTCGCCGCTGCGGGTGATGTACTCTGCGCGGACATTATAGGCCGAGCCGCCGTTGTAATTATCCGTAAGGATGTGAATGGTCTTTCCCTCTGGAGCGTTAACTTTCAGATATGGTGTCACTTGTGCGTTGTAAGGCAAGCGGCACCGGATGGTGTCGCCGGCCGTGGTTGTGGATACATACGGCTTGCGGCCATAATTCTTCCACTGCGGGATGGGACGGGCCACGAGTTCGCCGAAGGGTTCGTTGCCGGCCTCGGTGATTACTGCCACGGGCGACATCCTCACCGTCCCTTCGGGCACGTTCCAGCCGTCGATGGCCTTGCGGGCGTCGTAGCGGATGTTGCTCTCGGCCAGGCGGAAGTTGGGGTGCGGCGCGTCGGTGTTGGAAAAGGCTGCCATGCCGATGGAGCGCCAGGAGGCGTCGGTGGCAATCACCGGCCCCTCGGCTGTGGAGGCATCCATGATAATGGCCGCCGTGCCGCTGTTGGCGTGGCTGAAGCCGTTCTTGCCGAAGTGCCATAACAGCATGGCCACGGTGTTGTCGCCCGGGCGCAGGTAGGGCGCGATTTCAACCTCGTCGAAGTAGGTCGCCCCGGGTTTGGGGCCGCGCTTGAGGCCACCCTCGAACACCACCCGCTCGCCGTTGATCCAGAGCCAGTACTTGGTGTCGGCGCCGATGCGCGCCGTAAGCTGCTCCGGCACGGAGTCCAGGGAAAAATCCTTGCGGAAGGCAATCCATGTGTTGGGCGTGCTGTTGGTGTACTGCGAGCTGATCCACTGCCCGTGCCATTCGTTTTCGGCTTGCGCTCCGAGGGCGCCGGCCGTGGCGAGCAGAAATATTGCGAGAGGTTTTCGAAGATTCATCATGGGGTTGAGGTAAGGTTACGCAAAGGTATGAAAAAATTGCCGCACGGCAAAAACAAACGCGCCCCCCAAAGCCTAAGGGCAAAAACAAACGCGCCCCGGAAAGCCCCGGAAAGCCGATGGGCAAAAAGAAAGGCTGCCGGGTGGGCAGCCTTTAGAGCTTTTGTGCGCGGATTACTTGCGGATGCCAAGTTCCTTCTGGGCGATGATGGCACGGTAGCGGTTGATGTCTTTGCGCATCAGGTAGTCGAGCAGACGACGACGCTTACCTACCAGCATCTTCAGTGCGCGCTCAGTGGTATGATCCTTGTGATTTGACTTCAGGTGCTGAGTCAAATGAGCGATACGGACAGAGAATAATGCAATCTGCGCTTCAGGCGAGCCAGTGTCAGTCTTACCCTTACCGTACTTCTCGAAGATCTCTACTTTTTCTTCAGAGCTTAAATGCATTGTAAGAAGATTTTTATGTTAATAATTAAGGATGCTGTTCGCATTCCGGGTGCAAAGGTACGAATAATTCTTCACCCCTGCAAATTTTCTTTCATTTTTTGCCGGAATCATTTCAGGCCGTGGTAATCGCGGCTGTAGCGGAGCATCTGGTCGGCGTAGCCTTCGGTGTAGTCCAGCGTCACGTCGGTGATGTTACCGTTTTGGTCGCGCACGGCGGTGTAGACGGGGTTCACGAAGCCCTTGTAGGGTGCGATGTCGAGTTTGGCGTAGCGCTCGAGCACCTCGCGGTGGATGCGCGGGTCGACCTTGACGGCGTATTGCTCCACAAGTGCCTCAGCAGCAGCGTAATCGCCTGTGGAACGGATGCGCTGAATCTCAGCCAGGAGTTCACCGAACAGACCGCGGAGGGCTTCGTAGTCGTTAATCTGAACGTAGGTCTTGCCGTCGCGCTCCACGAGTTCAATCACATTGGCTTCCTTGCCGTGCTCATAGGCCCATTCGGCGATGAGTTTGCGGTTGCGCATGTGGGCTTCTTCGACGTCCTTGCCGGGCTCGATGCGCATAAGCTGGGTCATCAGGCCGTTGAGGATGTATTTGTAGTACT
>CAYNHP010000048.1:0-16692 GCA_964397235.1 uncultured Bacteroides sp.
ACCGCCACTACTTCCTGGCCCACTTCTTCCGCGACAACTACGACCGCTTCGCATCACGCCTGCCGTTGGTGTCGTCGGGCGTGAAGATTACCCGAATCGAGGTGTGGGTCACCAACAAGAGCGGCAAGTACGACCAAAGCCGTAACTTCGTAGGATTCATGGACTTAGGCGAAGAGTCGCATCTTGCCAACAGCTATTGGATAGGCAATCCGGCACTCCCCAACCCCGCCAACGCCTCCAACAACCTCCTCCAGATTCTAAAGTCCGACTACCCCTCGGCCCGTAACATCAACGACGTCACCCAGGCCCTCGAACCTCTGGCAGCCTACGGAATCCAAGGCGGCAAGGACTACGAAAAGGTCGAATCAGCCCGTCTCCTTTCCTCAAGCGAGTACACCCTCAACTCAACCCTCGGCTACATATCGCTCCGCAGCGCCCTCACATCCGACGAAGTACTCGCCGTAGCCTTCGAATACACCTACAACGGCCAGGTATACCAGGTCGGAGAGTTCTCAGGCGACATCACCACCACCGACCAGAACCTATACCTCAAGATGCTCAAGAGTACCACAACAACCACATCGCTCCCCATGTGGGACCTCATGATGAAAAACGTGTACTCTCTGGGCGGATACCAGCTGCAGAAAAATCGCTTCAAGCTCAACATCAAGTACTTAAGCGACACCACCGGTACGCAAATCAACTACCTCCCCGTGGCAGGACTCACCAACCAGTCGCTCCTCCAGGTGATGAACCTCGACCGCCTCGACTCCAACGAGGAGGGTAACCCCGACGGCTTCTTCGACTTTCTCCCCGGCTACACCATCGACACCTCCACCGGCAAGGTATTCTTCCCCGTAGTCGAACCCTTCGGCAGCCATCTCGCGTCAAAAATCGGCAATCCTATCGAGGCTGAAAAGTTTGTGTATCAGGAACTTTACGACTCCACGCAGGTTGTCGCGCGCCAGTATGCCGACAAGAATAAATTCATACTCACGGGTGAATACCAGGCATCGGCCGGATCGCAGATTCGCCTCAACGCCATGAATGTGCCCCGCGGTAGCGTAATCGTCACCGCCGGAGGAGTAACACTCACCGAAAACTCCGACTATACCGTGGATTACGCCATGGGTATCGTCACAATCACCAACCAGAGCATCATTGACTCCGGCCAGAACATCAGCGTAACCCTCGAGAACCAGAGCATGTTCTCAACCCAGCGCAAAACGCTCCTCGGACTCGACCTCCAGTACCAGGTTAACAAGAACCTCAACTTCGGAGCAACCATACTCCACTTCTCTGAAAAAGCCCTCATCGAAAAGGTAAACATCGGCGACGAAACCGTCAACAACTCCATGATGGGCTTCAACATGGCCTACAACGGCCAGTTCATGTGGCTCACAAACCTGCTGAACAAGATTCCGACCGTCAACGCCATCCAGCCCTCGCGCCTGAACTTCATGGCCGAGTACGCCTACCTCATGCCCCACGGCCAGAAAAGCGGCTCCAACAAGGGCTCCAGCTACATCGACGACTTCGAAAGCACCCAGACGGGCATCGACATCCGCTCGCCCTACTCCTGGTTTCTGGCCTCCACACCCTACGAAGGAACCAAGGACGCCATGTTTCCCGAAGCCGCAATGGCCAACAACGTGGACTACGGCAAGAACCGCGCGCTCCTGAACTGGTACTACATCGACCGCCTCTTCACCCAGCGAAACTCCTCAATGTGCCCCGGCTACATCAAGAGCGACCTCAAGCAACTCTCCAACCCCTACGTCCGCGAGGTCACAAGCCGCGAAATTTTCCCGGGCCGTGAAATCGGCTACGGCGAAAGCAGCACCATCCAGACACTCAACATCAGCTACTATCCCACCGAGCGCGGACCTTACAACCTCGATGCCACCGACATCGCCGCCGACGGCTCACTCCTTTACCCCGAACGCCGCTGGGGCGGAATCATGCGCCGGATGGACAACACCAACTTCGAGCAGTCCAACATTGAATATATCCAGTTCTGGCTCCTGAACCCCTTCCTGGACCCCGAGAATCCAAACCTCGAGGGCGGTGACCTATACTTCAACTTCGGCGAAATCTCCGAGGACATCCTCAAGGACGGCCTCAAGAGCTACGAGAACGGTATTCCCTACGACGGCAACGACCAATACCTCACCGAAACCGTGTGGGGACGCGTCAGCCGCCAGAACTCTCTCACTTATTCGTTCGACAACACTACCGGCGCCCGAATCGCACAGGACGTCGGCCTTGACGGGCTGCCCAACAACGACGAGTTCATCTTCCCGTCGTATCAGAACTATCTCAACGACCTCAACCGCAAGCTCGACCCCGCCGCCATCGAAGCCATGCAGCAGGACGCTTTCTCCCCCCTGAACGACCCCGCCGGCGACAACTACCACTTCTACCGCGGCTACGACTACGACGAGCAGCGCCTCGGCATCCTCGAACGATACAAGCGCTACAACGGCGTCGAAGGCAACTCCCTCAGTCCCGAAGATGCTCCCGACCCGCTTTATCAGAGCGCTCGCGCAGTCCCCGACGTCGAGGACATCAACCAGGACAATACCCTCAACGAGTACGAACGCTACTTCCAGTACCGCGTCTCGATCCGTCCCGAGGACCTCGTGGTCGGCCGGAACTATATCACCGACAAGCAGGTTTCAGTCGTTGTGACGCGCGACAATCAGAACCTCGAAGTGGAATGGTACCAGTTCAAAATTCCCCTGTCGGACTATGAAAAAGTTGTGGGTTCAATCTCCGACTTCTCTACAATCCGCTTCGCCCGCATATTCCTCCATGGCTTCAAAGCCGTAACCCACCTGCGCTTCGCAACCCTCGAACTCGTTCGCGGCGAATGGCGCACTTACGACTTCAACCTCAACTCCCGCGGCGACGCACCCGCTCAGGGCCAGCTGGACGTGTCGGTGGTCAACATAGAAGAGAACGCCCAGCGCGAGCCGGTCAACTATGTGCTGCCCCCCGGCGTGACGCGTATCACCGACCCCGGCCAGACCCAGATCACCCAGCTCAACGAGCAGTCGATGTCGCTCAAAGTCACCGACCTCGACCCGGGCGACGCACGGGCAGTCTACCGCAACACCCAGCTCGATCTCCGTAACTACGCACGCATGCAGATGTGGACCCACGCCGAAGCGCTTATCGACAACATCACCGGCCTCCGCTCCGGCGACCTCAGCGTGTTCGTCCGCATGGGTACCGACGTCAAGAACAACTTCTACGAGTACGAAGTTCCCCTCGAACTCACTCCTCCGGGCTCATACGACCGATACCTCTCCACCGACCAGTACATCGTCTGGCCCCGCAACAACTACCTCGACTTCAACCTCCAGAACCTGGTTGAACTCAAGAGCCGGCGCAACGCAGCAAAGCGGGCCGAAGAGCCGGGTGTGGGCTTCGGTACCATATACTCCATGCGCGACCCCGACAACGAGCGCAACCGCATGTCCATCAAGGGCAACCCGTCCCTGAGCGACGTCCGCGTAATCCTCGTGGGCGTGCGCAACAATGCCGCAACCATGCAGGCGGGAACCGTATGGGTCAACGAACTCAAGGTCACCGACTTCAACGAGTCCGGCGGGTGGGCCGCCAAAGCCAGCGCCACTCTCTCCATGAGCGACATCGCAACCCTGAACCTCGGCGGCCACATCGAAACCGCCGGCTTCGGCTCAGTGGACCAAAGCCTCAACGAGCGCCGGATGGACGACTATTCACAGGTCAACATGGCTGTCCAGGCCGACATGGGTCGTTTCATCCCTGAAAAGGCCAAACTCCGCGCCCCGATCTATTTCTCCATGACCAAGGAGCGCACCTCGCCCAAGTACAATCCCTTGGACCAGGACATGCTCCTGAAGGACGCCCTGGACGCATGTACAACCGAGCACGAACGCGACTCCATCGAGGCTTACGCCATCGAACGAACCTCAATCCAGAACTTCTCCATCTCCGGCCTCAAATTCGACGTCCGAAGCCGTAACGCCATGCCCTGGGACCCCGCAAACTTCACCGTTAACTTCTCATACACAAAGCAAAGCAAGTCCGACCCCACAACCGAGTACGAGAACACAAACGACTACCGCGGCTCCTTTGCCTACAACTACAACCCCTACTTCAAGCCGTTCAAACCCTTCAAGAGCCTCAAGAGCAAGAGCAAAAACGCCAAATTCCTCAAGGACTGGCAACTCAACTGGCTCCCCCAGACTATCTCTTTCCTCACCAGCATGAACCGTCACTACTACGAGCAGCAGACCCGATCGGAAATCGACCAGATGTTCCAGCTGCCCGTGTCGGTGAGCAAAAACTGGCTGTGGGACCGTCAGCTGCAGCTCAACTGGAACATAACCCAGTCGCTCTCGTTCACCTTCAACTCCAACACCTCAGCCCGCATCGAGGAAACCATCGGTGCCGTCAACAAAAAACTCTTCCCCGACGAGTATCAGGAATGGAAGGAGACCGTCATGAGCTCAATCCGCTCCATGGGTACGCCGTGGAGCTACAACCAGACTTTCACCGGCCAGTACAAGGCACCTTTCAATAAAATAGCCTTCCTCGACTGGCTCACCGGCAACGTGAGCTACAACGCCACCTACCGCTGGGAGCGCGGTGCAACCATCGACGGCGTCCGGACCGGAAACTCCATCGCCAACCAGGCTTCTTGGAACGCCGACGGGCGCATTAACTTCGAGACATTATATAATAAGGTGAAACTCTTCAAGGACGTCACCAAACGCTTTGCCAACACCCGCCCCACCTCAACCCGAAATAAAAAGGCACGCCGCTTCGAACGCACATTCCAGCTCAAGGAGGACACCACCCTCATAATCAAGCACAACCTCAAGGCCAAGAACGTCAAGGTGACGGCAACCACCGTCGACGGCGCTCCCTACCGCGTCCGCTTCAAGCCGGTGGACAATAACTCTGTTGAGGTTCTTAACCGGGGCAATCAGAACATCAAGTTCACCATCGTCGAAGTGCTCAAGGAGCAGAAACCCATCATGCGCGAGGTAGGCGAATATGCCCTGCGCCTGCTCCTTTCGCCCCGAAATGTCAGCGTAAAATACCGCAACACACGCACCCTCAACCTCCCGCTGTTCCGGCCTGACATCGGCAACGTCTTTGGCCAGACAACCCACGACGGGCCCATGGCTCCGGGCGTCGATTTCGCCTTCGGTTTCGTCGGCGACGACTACATCAGTAAAGCCCTCGAACGCGGATGGCTCATCACCGACGATGGTCAGACATCGCCCGCAATCTCTGCCCGCACCAACGAGCTCAACATCGAAGCAAACCTCGAAGTTGCCAAAGGCCTCAAGGTGCAGCTCACCTTCAACCGCACCGACAACCGCAACAGTCAGGTGCAGTTCATGTACGCCGACATGCCCACGGCCCTCTCCGGCAGCTTCACCATGACCCACTGCGCAATCCTGACTTCTCTGCGCGGAAGTTCTGCCGGAAATGGCTATTATTCCCCCGCATTCACCCAGTTCCTGGAGAATATCCCCGTGATGCGCAACCGCGTTGAGGCCCAGTACATGGGCGTCAACTACCCCTCCACGGGTTTCATGCGCGGCAACCCCTACGCCGGCAGCCCCTTCAGTCCCGAGCTCGGAACCATCAGCGAAACCAGTTCCGACGTACTCATCCCCGCCTTCGTGGCTGCATACAGCAAGCGCAGCGCCGCAAAACAGGGCCTGAACCCGTTCCCTTCCTTCTCGGCCGTGCTCCCCAACTGGCGCATTACCTACGACGGCCTCATCAACCTCGGTAACCTCCGTAACATCTTCAAGTCCTTCACCCTCTCCCACGCCTACCAGTGCACCTACTCGGTCGCATCCTATTCCTCCTATCTCAACTGGGCGGAAGTCAACGGCGCACTCGGTTTCACCCTGGACGAACTCACCGGCATGCCCATCCCCTCCTCGCCATACAACATCTCGTCCGTGGCCATCACCGAGCGTTTCGCACCCCTTATCGGCGCCAACGTAACCCTCAAGAATGAGCTCCAGTTCAAGGCCGAGTTCCGCGACCAGCGCACCCTCACCCTCAACTCACAGGCCGGTCAGGTGGTCGAAGCAACACAGCGAGGCATCACCGTCGGCGCCGGTTACAAAATTATTGCGTTCAACACCATCCTCAAAATGAAAGGCACCCAGACGGGCGTCAGCAACGACCTCACCCTCAACGCCGACTTCAGCTTCCAGCGCAATCAGGCCCTGATTCGCCGCATCGAGGGTGACTACACCCAGCCCACCTCCGGCACAAACACCCTCAACATCAACTTCAAGGCCAGCTACATCCTCTCCAAGCGCCTCACCATGGGCATGTACTTCGACCATCAGGTCAACAGCCCCATCGTCACCACCTCCGCCTACCCTACAACCAACACCTCCTACGGCCTCTCCCTCAACCTCTCCCTCGCCCGCTAAAATAGACGGCCAACGTCCCGGGAGGAGTACCCGAGTGCAATAAATTTTGTTCCCGGTGCAAGGAGCTTGCTCCTTGAAAATCATCCCGCTAACGCAAACCGGCCGGACCTCTTGTGGAGGGCCGGCCGGCAAATTTATAGGGATATAGGATTAGAAGTAGCGGGAGAAGTCGGCGTTGCGCATGTCGCCCGTTTCATTGAAGGCGTTGTGGAAGGCGAAGGCGGCGCGGAGTTCGTGGGGAGTCTGACCCTGTACGCCGAACTTGAGGTAGTCGCGCAGCAACTCGCGGTACATGGGGTGAGCGCAATTGTCGATGATGGCATGTGCGCGTTCCACCGGGTCCTTGTGGCGGAGGTCGGCGATACCCTGGTCGGTTACCAGTACGTCAACCGAGTGCTCGGAATGGTCGGCATGCGAAACCATGGGCACGATGTTCGAAATCAGGCCACCCTTGCTCACCGACGGGCAGGAGAAGATGGATATGTAGGCGTTGCGGGTGAAGTCGCCCGAGCCGCCGATACCGTTCATCATCTTGGTGCCCAGCACGTGGGTGGAGTTCACGGCGCCGAAGATATCTGCCTCCAGGGCGGTGTTCATAGCAATGACGCCTAAGCGACGGATCACTTCCGGGTTGTTGGAAATTTCGGCCGGACGCATCAGAATCTTGTCGTGGAAGTACTGCAGGTCGGAGAAGAGCTTCTTCTCGGTGTCGTCGGAGAAGGTCATCGAGCAGGTCGACGCGAAGGTGCACTTGCCCTTCTTGAGCAGCTCCAGGACAGCGTCCTGGATAACCTCGGTGTACATCATGAAGTTGGGCAGCTCCTTGCTCTCGCCCAGGTCGTAGAGCACGGCGTTGGCCACATTGCCCACACCGCTCTGCAGGGGCAGGAATTCCTTGGGAAGACGACCGGCAACATATTCACCCACGAGGAATTTCACCACGTTCGAGCCAATCTGCTGGCTCACGGCGTCAACAGCCGTGAACGGCTTCACGCCGTCGTATGAGTTGGTCTTTACAATACCTACCACCTTGGAGGGGTCAATCTTCAGGATGGGCGAACCGATGCGGTCGTTGGCGTGGAAGATAGGAATTTCGCGGCGGTAGGGAGGATCCTGAAGCAAAATCACATCGTGCATGCCGTAGAGTTCCTTGGGGAGCACCTCGTTGAGTTCGATGAAAATTTTCTTGGCCATGGCGGCATAGGTAGGAGCATTGCCCACACCGGTGCCGAGGATACATTCACCGTCGGGGGTGATGTCGGCCACCTCGATGATGGCATAGTCAACATCCCCGTAGAAACCGTAGCGCATTTCCTGGGCCATTTCCGACAGGTGACGGTCGAAATAGTGGCAGTCATGAGCATTGATGCGCTTGCGGAGGTCGGGGAGATTCTGATAAGGGGCGCGCATGTTCAGCGCATTGTTGCGCGAGAGGATGCCGTCAACATGGTCGCTGGTCGAAGCGCCCGTGAAGAGGTTGATCTTAAAGGGACGGCCGGCTTCGTGTTCTTTCAGTGCCTTGGCCGCAATAGCTTCTGTGATGGACTTAGGAGTACCGGGGGCTGTGAAGCCCGAAAGGCCAATGGTGTCGCCATCTTTAATCATTTCGGCGGCTTCCTGGGCCGTGATGTAGTTGAATGCCATTGTAGTTTATGTGATAATTCTAAAGGTTATTCAGTGTCAGATTTATCAGGTTAGAATTTTCGGCGAAGGATTTCGCCAAGGATTATGGTACGTCGCAATTCCTGCTGGCTCTTGGTGAACACGGGCCGCGCTATCTCGATGGGCGCCGTCTCGGTGGTGCGCAGGTTCTCTCCCTCGCCGTGCAGAAATGGCGATGAATCGGGAGCCGACTGGGGTGTCGGTGGAGGCGCCGAAGGTTGCCGGTAAGCTTCGCGCGTGCGGGGCATACGCACCTCAGTTGCACGAGCATCAGGTTTCTTGCCCTGTCCTCGCGCACCTTTTGTCATCGACTTCTCTATCATCGCAATGACCAAGCCGACTATGATTGCCACTACAATACCAGTCATTAACCGGAATTTTTTCGTACTTTTGTGCAAAATTACTCAATATTGTGCAATGTCACAAAAAAATAAGCCAAAAATGGAACATTCCGACCCTAATATACCAACCGAAACCCCCAAAAACGCCCGTCTTTTCATCGAAACCTATGGTTGCCAGATGAATTCAGCCGATTCGGAGGTGGTCGCTTCAATAATGGGCATGGCCGGTTACGACCTCTGCTCTACCCTGGACGAAGCCGACGCGGTGCTGCTCAACACATGCTCCATCCGCGACAACGCAGAGCAAAAAATCATATCCCGGCTCCAGTTCCTCAACTCACTCCGCCGCAAACGCCCGGCAGCATATCCCCGCCTCATCATCGGCGTCATCGGCTGTATGGCCGAGCGCGTAAAGGAGGACCTGGTCAAGAACCACGGCGTAGACCTCGTGGCCGGACCCGACGCCTACCTCGACCTCCCGGCCCTGTTCGCCGCCGCCGAAGCCGGAAAACCGGCGGTCAACGTCGAGCTGAGCACTACGGAAACTTACCGCGATGTGGTCCCCGTCCGCCTGCCCGGCCAGACCGTCGCCGGCTTTATCAGCATCATGCGCGGATGCAACAATTTCTGCTCCTATTGCATTGTGCCCTACACCCGTGGCCGCGAACGCTCACGCCCCATCGACAGCATCCTCAACGAAGTCGCCGACCTGCGCAACCGCGGCTTCAAGGAGGTCACTCTCCTGGGCCAGAACGTGAATTCCTACCGCTATTCTCTCCCCGACAGCTCCGAAGTCGACTTCCCCGCCCTGCTCGCCCTCGTTGCCGAAGCTGCGCCCGACATGCGCATCCGCTTCACAACATCCCACCCAAAGGACATGTCCGACGCAACCCTCGAAACTATCGCACGCTACCCCAACCTCTGCCGCCACATACACCTGCCGGTGCAGTCGGGCAGCTCCAAAGTGCTCAAGGACATGAACCGCAAGTACACCCGCGAGTGGTACCTCGACCGCATCGCCGCTATCCGCCGCATACTCCCCGAGGCATCGATCACCACCGACCTCTTCACCGGATTTCACAACGAATCCGAAGACGACTTCGAAGAAACTCTCTCGCTCATGCGCGAGGTCGGTTTCGACTCCGCCTTCATGTTCAAATACAGCGAACGCCCCGGCACGCTTGCTTCACGCTCCATGCCCGACAACATCCCCGAAGAAGTCAAAATCGAACGCCTCAACCGGATGATTGCGCTCCAGAACGAGCTCTCCGCCGCCTCCAACCGCGCCGACATCGGCAAAGAATTCGAGGTACTCGTCGAAGGCGTCAGCAAACGCAGCCGCGAGCAGATGGTCGGACGAACAAGCCAAAATAAAACGGCCGTCTTCCCCCGCGCTAACGCGAAAGTAGGCGACCTTGTGAAGGTTCGCGTAAAGGACGCCACTTCAGCGACGCTCCTTTGCGAAATAATCTGAGTCAAAAATCCAAAGCCGTAAGTTTAAAGAGATAGAGTTATAAACCCAAAATCACAGATTTTAATCTTACAATCTCTTAATATATTAATCTCAAATCCCTTACAACCTCAAATTTTTGCCTCCAAAAAATTTGAATTACTCGTTATTAGGCTCGTAGGGAGCAACGCTCTCGGCCTGGGCGGCTTCGTTGAGGAACTCGCCAACCTTGGCGGCCTTGATGCTGTCGGCAGCATCGGTTGCTGCGGAGGCTGCATCCTGGGCCGTAGCGGTAACGGCGGCAGCCGCATCCTGGGCAGCGGTCGACGTGGAATCTACCACAGCTTCGGTGGTTTCTTTTACACTCTTGGCAGAATCACTCTGCTCTGCGATTACATACCAGGCAAAGGCAAAAGCCAGTACCAGGAGAATACCTGCGCCCCATTTGATGTAGGCGGGTGTACCTTTGGTTGAATTTGTGCTCATAATCTTGTCGTTTTATGTTAGTTATACGTTTGAATATATAACAAGGCGACTTGCAAAAGTGTTCGCATGAACCAATGTTTGCAGTCGTTTGTTCTATTTTCAAACATCTAACATAGACACAATGAAAACAGGTATATTTTATGGATCCGCTACCGGTACCACCGCCGAAGTAGCCCGCAAGATAGCAGCAGAACTCTCCGTAGCCGACGCCGACGTCCACGACGTTGCCAACACCGACCCCGCAACCCTCGGCGACTACGACCTCCTCATCCTCGGCTCCTCCACCTGGGGCGGGGGCGAACTCGAAGACGATTGGTATGATTTTGTTGCCGCTGCACAGGTTTATGACCTCAAAGGCAAGAAGATAGCCCTCTTCGGTTGCGGCGACGAGAACATGTCCGACACATTCTGCGACGCCGTCGGAATCCTCTACGATAAGCTCAAAGACACCGGCGCAACCTTCATCGCCGAATTCCCTGCCGACGTCTACTCATTCAGCCACTCGGCAGCTTCCCACGACGGCACCATGCGCGGTCTCACCCTCGACGAAGTAAACCACGCCGACCTTACCGACGGCCGCATCAAAGCCTGGACCGAAGTAGTCAAAGCCCAAGCCTGATTTGAATTCATAATTAACATCATAATGCACAACGCTCCCGAGCATTGTGCATTTTCGTTTTTGTACATCGCGACCGAACGCCGCGAAGCTAATTATGTCATCGCCTCCGGCGTTTTGCAAAGCAAGAATTATGAATTATGCATTATGAATTATGCATTATGCATTACCGAACGTTGTGGCAGTGGGGGGTATGGCACTCGCTGACTGTGTGGTCAATGAGCAGGTGGCGGTTGGCCATGCGGCTGATGCGGCTCATCTGGTGGCTCACCAACAGGATGGTTGTATGCTTCGAAAGCTCATCAATGATGTGGTACAACCGCTCCTCAAAATGATTGTCAAGGTAACTGAGCGGCTCGTCAAGCACTAAGATTTCCGGACGGCTGATTATGGCCCGGCCGAACAGGGCGCGCTGAAGCTGTCCGCCCGACAGGCGCCCGATCGACTGCCGCGAATAGTCCCGCAACTCTATCAGATCCAGCACCTCGGCCACGCGGCGTTCTTTCTCGTCCTTGGGCATACTCTTGTTGGACAGCAGTCCGGAGCTGACCACCTCGTGGACGGAAATCGGAAACTGAGAGTCCACGCTGTTCTTCTGCGGCAGGTAGCCGATGGTGGGCGTATGGCCATCGATGTGCGAAAAGCGTATGGAGCCCGAGGTCGGCTTGAGCAGCCCCAGGATGAGGCGCAGAAGTGTGGTCTTCCCGCCCCCGTTAGGGCCGGTGATGGCCACGAAGTCGCCGCGCTCAACCGTCAGGTTCACATCGCTTAGAATGGTGCGGTCGTCGCGGCGCAGCGTCAGATTTTCAATCCTCAGCAAGCTCATCGGGCCAGCTCGTCGGTTATCAGGAACAGTTGACCCTCCCAGTCGTACGACAGCGGGTCGATGGTCACCAACCGCGACCCGATGGCGCTGTTGATGGTCTGCGCCTGACGCGAATCGTACTCACGCTGGAAAAAGAACACTTCTACGGAGTCGGCACGTGCTTCGTCGATAATCTCCTTGAGACGCCGCGGCGAAACCTCCTTGCTTTCGGCACCCACAGCAATCTGCTCCAGGCCGTAATCACGCGCGAAGTAGCTCAGCGAGGGATGCCAAACGGCAAAAGCCCCGCCTTCGGAGCCCAGGCGCCCGGCCACCACGGAGTCAATTGAATCCATGCGTTCGCTGAAGCGCTCCTGACGCTTGCGGATATAGTTCTTCTGCGCGGGATACATTTCTACCAGCGCATCGGCCAGGTTTCCGGCGATGAGTTTCATATTTCGCGGAGAGGTCCAGATATGAGGGTCAGCCTCAACCACGGGCAGCACATCCGAGTCGTGTTCATGTTCCTCGTCGGTCTCGTCATCGTGATGATGTTCCGCATGTTCCTCGGCGTCAGCGAAAACATGCTCGTGCGTACCATAAATAAAGTCCATGCCTTCGCCAACTTCGATGCACTCTACGCCGTCGCGCAGGCTCGCACGGATGCTCTGCTCAAAGGGGAAGCAACCGGTTGACACGAAGGCCACGCTCTGGTCGGCCTCCATGCGGCGGGCCATCGTCGGGTCGAAGGTCTCGGGGTTGGCGCCGCGGTCCATCATCGTAACCACTTCAACGCCATCGGGCACTATGTTTTCGGCCATGTAGCGCAGCGGTTCGATGCTCACCATCAGCGTGTTGGAATCCGGTGCGGACTTCTCCGACGATGTGCATCCGCCAAGCAGAAGTGCTCCCGCGGCAATAAGCATGTGGAAAGTATTTTTCATTCGTTCTCGATTTGATGCGCCATGGCGGCAGCGGCCTTGCGTCCGTCGCCCATGGCTAAGATTACAGTTGCGCCGCCACGGACAATGTCGCCACCGGCGAAAATCAGCGGTAACGAAGAACGCAGGTCATCGTTTACGGCTATGGTTCCGCGATTGGTCACTTCAAGGCCATCGATAGTATTGGGAATCAACGGGTTGGGCGACACTCCCACGGCCACTATGACCTGGTCCACCTCAACCTCGTCAATCGCACCCTCGATAGGCACAGGGCTGCGGCGACCGGAAGCATCGGGCTCGCCGAGCTCCATGCGTTGCACGCGCATTGCCCGCACGCGACCCTTCTCGTCGCCAAGGTATTCCACGGGGTTGCTCAGCGTCATGAACTCAACGCCTTCCTGACTGGCATGCTCAACCTCCTCCACTCGCGCGGGCATCTCCGAGAGCCCGCGGCGGTAGACGATGATGGCGCGCTCGGCTCCCATGCGGCGGGCGGTGCGCACGGCATCCATAGCCGTATTTCCTCCGCCAATCACGGCCACATTGCGCCCGCGATGCACCGGGGTGGCATAACCCGGCTTGCCTGCGCCCATGAGGTTGATGCGCGTAAGGTACTCGTTGCAGGAGCTCACGCCGTTGAGGTTCTCGCCGGGAATGCCCATGAAGCGGGGAAGTCCGGCGCCGGAGGCCACGAAGATGCCGCGGAAGCCTTCGTTGAGCAGGTCGTCGTAGCTCAACGTCTTGCCAATGACGGTGTTAGGACGGAATTCGACGCCCATTTTGCGCAAAGCATCCAGCTCGGCATCCACCACGCTGTTGGGCAGACGGAATTCCGGGATACCGTATTTGAGGACTCCGCCAATCTCGTGCAGGGCCTCGAAAACGGTCACGCTATATCCCCTCCGGGCCATCTCGCCGGCGAACGAAAGCCCGGCCGGACCCGAGCCGGCCACGGCAATGCGCACACCCTTGCGCGGAGCCTCGGGCTCCTGCGGGGAGGTGTGGAACATGCGCTCGGCATCTGCCGCATAGCGCTCCAGATAGCCTATGGCAACGGGTTGCTTACCCATCTTGTTGTAGATGCACTTGCTCTCGCACTGACGCTCCTGCGGGCACACACGCCCGCACACGGCCGGCAACGCGCTGGTGCTCTTCAGCACACGCGCAGCCTCGCCAACCTGTCCGCGCTGGATATTCTTGATGAACTCGGGGATGCGGATGCTCACCGGGCACCCGTCCATGCACGTGGGGTCCGGGCAGTCCAGGCATCGCGTTGCCTCAAGCACGGCCTGGTCGGCCGACAAGCCCTGATTCACCTCGTAGCTGTTGGTGACGCGGAATGCCGCATCAAGCATCGGCATCTGGGCGCGCGGTATGGCCGTACGCTCCTTGGCCGCCAGAGCGCCTCGGAGTTCTACACGCCATTGGGCGTCGCGCCCGGTTTCCTTTTCGCTTTTCATTATCTTCAAAGGTCTTGAACCTTAAACTTTAAACTTAAACCTGCACTCACGAATAGGCGCGCATGCGCATCATCATTTCATCGAAATCGACCTGATGGGCATCGAACTCGGGGCCGTCGACGCACACGAAGCGCATCTTGCCGCCCACGTTCACACGGCAGGCGCCGCACATGCCCGTGCCGTCCACCATGATGGTATTGAGCGAGCACACTGTCGGAATGTCGTATTTCTTGGTGAGCAATGCCACGAATTTCATCATAATGGCCGGGCCGATGGCAATCACTTCGGAAACGTCCTCACGCTGAATCACCATTTCCACACCGTTGGTTACAAGTCCTTTATGACCATACGAGCCGTCGTCGGTCATTACAATGACTTCGTCCGAGTGGCGGGCCACTTCCTTTTCGAGAATCACCAGGTCCTTTGTGCGGGCTGCAAGGACGGACACCACGCGGTTGCCGGCGGCCTTCATGGCTTCGATAATCGGCAGAAGGGGGGCGATTCCCACGCCGCCGCCACAGCACACCACAGTACCCGGGAGCTTGCGGATATTCGTTGCCCGGCCAAGCGGACCTACCAGGTCGGCAAAGCTCTCGCCGGGCTCCATGGAGCAGATCTTGCGTGTGGAGTCGCCCACGGCCTGGACCACCAGCGTGATGGTGCCCCGCGCGGTGTCGGCCTGAGCAATGGTCAGCGGGATGCGCTCGCCCTTGGCGTCGGCAATCACAATCACAAAATGACCGGCGCGCCGGGCCTTGGCAACCTCCGGCGCCTCCACCACAAGCTTCACCACATTTTCTGAAAAATGCTCTTTCTCGACTATCTTGTACATGTTTCTTCTTAGAGATATTACAAGGTGCAAAGTTAACAAAAAATTCCCAATCACCTCGCCGCGCGGCTCTAATTTTACATCATCGAGAGGGCCTTGCGGATAGCGGTCTCAACCTTCAAGTCGGGTTCGGCTCCATAGAGCTTGTCCAGCACCTTTGCTGTGGTTTTCTTGTCGTAACCCAGCATCACAAGGGCGGCCATGGCCTCGTCGTAGTTCTCCGACCGCGCCGCAAGATTGAGCAGAGTCGACTCGTCGGCTACCTTCACCTTGTCGTGGAGGTCGACCAGGATGCGTTCTGCCGTCTTTGCGCCGATGCCTTTGATGGTTTTCAGGCGCTTAACGTCCCCTCCGGTTATCACAGCCGCCAGCTCGTCGCCCGGAAGCGCCGACAGGATTATCACCGCCGTTGCCGCTCCCACGCCCGACACTCCGATGAGCTGCCGGAAGAGTTCGCGCTCGCGTTCGTCGGCAAAGCCGTAGAGGACCCACGCGTCGTCGCGAATCGACTCATGAACATAAAGAACAGCGTTCGCCTGCCCCTCGAGCCTGGAGTAGGTTGGCAAGGTTATATGGAGCAGGTAAGCAACCCCGCCGGTAGTTTCAAGCGTCGCAGCAGCCGGCGTCAGGGCCGCCACACGCCCGCGAATATACTCTATCATATCATCAGTTTTTTAATTTTTTCATAAGCTTCGGCCACGGTCCGCCTCAGGTTCACGGCAGCCTCTTCTCTCGTTGGCAAGGCGGCTCCCGGATGGGTGGTCGGAAAAACGTTTTCAAAGGGAGGATTCCCCTTGACGATGCCTGCAAAGGTCACCACCGGGATGCCATGCTCGCGTCCGTAGGCATTGACGGCAGCCACGACCTTGCCCGCCGAGGTCTGTTCGTCCACGCACCCCTCGCCAGTCACAATCAGGTCGGGTCGTCGGTTGCCGAGGTAGGCCTTAAGGTTGCGGCGCAACACATAAGGCGCCCCGGGAATCACACGGCCCCCGAGGATGCTCTCGATGGCGAACCCGATGCCCCCGCCGGCAGCGCCGAAGCGGTCGGCCGTCGGATACCGTCGTTTCAGGGCCTCGTAGCGCTTCCTGAGTACACGCACATCCTCATCTGTCGCACCCTTCTGGGCAAGGAACGACAGGGCCGAAATACCGCTGTCGGCCACCAGGGGGGCACTAACGTCGGCCAAGCCAATGACACTTCCGCTGCAGCCGCGGAGGGCCTCAGCAAAACCGACCCCGCCATCGGCCATGCGTGTGCCGCCGATGCCCACGTACACCCGGTCGTAATGGCGCAAAGCCTCGGCCACCATCAGCCCCACCGGCGCAGACGTCCGCTCCCGCAGCGGGACGTGCTCCTGGTCGGGGAAGTGCGCAATACCTTCGCCGCACGACGGCACATAGCCTGCTTCCTGCCCGTCGATGTCCGTAAACGAGTAATAATCACCGCGGTGCACGCACCCCAACGCCTCCGCCGTGCCTTCGCCGCCATCGGCCATCGGTACGTACACGCAGTCACCCAGAACGTCGCCCACTATCGCGGCAACCTCCCGGCTCGTCAACGTCCCTTTGAATTTATCCGACACCACAGCAATCATACCACAAAGATAATAAATCTGAACAAGAAAGTCAACCCCCAAAA
>CAYNHP010000049.1:0-16101 GCA_964397235.1 uncultured Bacteroides sp.
CGGCTGGCTCCCGCGGCGATGAGGCTCATGGCGGGGCTGAAGCCCCGGCACGGGGACAAACCGGCTGGCTCCCGCGGCGATGAGGCTCATGGCGGGGCTGAAGCCCCGGCACGGGGGCAAACCGCCTGCGAAAGGCCCCCAGGCTTCGCATTGCTTCACCTGGGGTTAATCACTACGACGCCCCTCCGGGGCTGCGCTTGCGGGCGATTGGCGTTGAGACACCTTGGGCGGTCGGGAGACCGCCCCTCCCAGCGTTTGAGGCACGTTGTGGCGAGCGGGAGCTCGCCACCTCCATGCGGCTGCGGCACCCGGGCGGTCGGGAGACCGCCCCTCCCAGAGGCCAGATCGGACTTAGCGGAGGAGGACGCGGCGGGCGTGGTCGGCGCAGGCTACGATGTAGAGGCCGGGGGCGAGGGTGAAGGTGTGGGTGCCGGGAGCGAGGACGGCGTCGAGGATGGTGGTGCCGTCGAGGGCGTAGATGGCTACGGGAGCGTCGAGGGTGCGGTTGACTTCAACGACGAGGGCTCCGTCGCGACCGAAGGCGTCCCAGGCGTGATAGTCGGCTTCGAGGTACTCGCAACCGGAGGTGTGGGAGCTGATGGCGATGTCGTCGAGGTTGAGGCGTGAGCCGGCTGTCTGGCGCAGGCGTACACGGGCTTTCCCGGCGACCCCGGCGAAGACGTTGAAGGGTTTGAAGGTGTTGTCGGTGACAGATACGGTTCCGGCGGGGGTGTAGGTCTTACCGCCGTCGACGGATGTTTCGACGGCGAGGGTGGCGTTGGCATCATTTTTCCACTTGGCAGCCTGGAAGGAAATGGTTCCGACGCCGCCGGAGAGGTCGGTGTTCATGGCGATATAGGAGTCAGCAGACTTTCCAAAACGCACTGAGTTTTTGCCGCTTACGACGGGCTCGGAGTTGCCGGAGTATACGCCGGCATCGTGGAAGGTCCATGATGTTGCGGTGCCGTCGTAGTTGCCGCCGTTGTAGTCACTTTTGACAGATTTTTCGAAGTCTTCGAGGAATGCGGCTTCGGATGTGGCGATGCCGCGGGCGGTTGCATCGTCGCTTACGAAGGAGCCATAGGTTGCGGTGATGGAAGTGCTGTACTCACCGGGGTCGTTGGTGAACAGGCGCATATAGAGGCGGTCGTCGTCCGGGGTCATGGTGATGGTTGTGAGCCAGAGGGACTTGTCGAGGCTGATTTGGAAGGGAGCGTCGACGTGGACGGAGTAGTCGCCCTCGATGTTGTCGGTTTCGACCACGAGTTCAGCGATTTCGGAGGGCTGTCCGGGGGCTGTTTCGAAGGCGAGGGTGCCGTCGAAGAGGAAGTCGATAGCGGGGACTGGGTCGCCGGTGGATACATTGACCGTTTCGGAAGTTTCCTTGGTGCTGGCGACGGTGTAGGTGTAAGCGGTGGAGGGCATGAGTCCGTCGACCTTGAAGGAGCCTGCGGCGGCGTTGACGGCCTTGGGATAACCCTCGAGGGTTCCGGCGTGGTCGGCGACGGAGAGCGTATAGCAGCCGGTTGCGTCGGCATCGCCGACGAATACCCAGGTGGCGACGAAGGACTCGTCGGTGACGTCGGTGGCGGGACCGGCGGGGAGCCCTTCGACGGCGCGTCCGCGGATGGTTACGGTGCTGACGGCTTCGGCGTTGACCACGCGGAGAGTGGCGGCGTGCTCACCGACGGCTGCGGGGTCGTAGGTGAGGATTATGGCCGTGCCGGCATTGGCGTTGGCTGCGGAGATGGAGCGCGAGGAGACGCTGAACCCGCCTCCGATGACGGTGACGGCAACGTTAGCCGTGGCCTGGGAGGTGTGGATGGTGATGGAGCGGCTCACGGGCGTTCCGGGGCGGGTGATTCCGAGGTTGATTTCGGTTCCGTTCTGGGGTTGGTGGATGGTTGGCTCGGCGGTGGCGCTGCTGGTCCAGCTGGTGCCCTTGCGGTTGCCCCAGATGTACTCCGCCAGTTCGGGGTGGTCGATGAACGGGTTGCGGTTGTGCTGGGCGGCGTAGACGGCCTCGTTGCGGTTGATTTCCTTCTCGCTGACGGGGTCCTGGCGGTGCCACTTCAGGAGCATCTCGATGGCCCATGATTTGAAGGGGTTATTTTTGTCGCCGGAGAGCATGTCGGAGCTCCAATTGCCTATACGGTCGTAGTAGCAGGCGGCCATGTAGAAGTAGGTACGTGCGAAGTCGCCTTTGTACTGGTCGTCGGGCTCGAAGACCGTGCCGGAGTAGCCGGGATAGGTCGATTTGCCGAGGCGCCCGAGGGCTTCGACACCATTACTTCCGGCCAGCCTTGTGCCGCCGGCGCACTCGCCGAAGGGGTAGTTGCTGCGCTGGCCGTTCACCTTTCCGTCGGTGGGATACACGTGGTAAGCATCACTTTTCATAGGCTGCGCCTCCTTGAACCAGCTTTTGGGGAGGGAGTGCTCGCGGTTGTAGCAGTCGCCGACTAACTTATATTGTCCGCATTGGGCTTGGCCGGGGGTCCACTCTTTGGTGGAGTACATGTCCCATATTTTGCCGTTGGGGCGCACGTCGGAGGTTTTGTAGAGAGTCCAGAGGCCGTCGTAGCCCACGTTTGTGTGGTTGGTGATGGTTGAGAAGAGGGCCGACAGGAGTGCTGTTCCGGACTTGTTTTCGCAGGCGGAGTAGTAACCGGCGGGGGCTTCGGCGGCGGCGTTGAGGGCCACCCCGGCCAGCAAGAGAGTTATAGTGCGGGAGAAGAATTTCATGGTTTGATTGGTTTTGCGGGGCAAAGTTAAACAAAAAAACGGGAGCGTGCAAGAGGGAGCGCGAGAACGCGGGCGCGACGGGCGGGAGGGGTCGGACACATCCGACGGGCGTGAGATTTTGTTGCTGTCAAGAATTTTTCTTATCTTTGTATGCAGATAGCTAAAACTATGGCAGATTTATTCGAAAATGAAGATATGGAGCTCGAAGAAGAGCTCAACAGCGGCACTGCCGAGTACACCGAGGACAACATACGCTCGTTGGATTGGAAGACGCACATCCAGCGGCGTCCGGGCATGTACATCGGAAAGTTGGGCGACGGGACATCGTCGGACGACGGCATCTATGTGCTTCTGAAAGAGGTGCTTGATAACTCCATCGACGAGTTCATGATGGGTTTCGGGCGCCGCATAGAGGTTAGCGTGGACGAGCGTACGGCTACGGTGCGCGACTACGGGCGCGGAATCCCGCTGGGGTCGGTGGTGGACGTGGTGTCGAAGATGAACACCGGCGGCAAGTACGACTCGGCGGCGTTCAAGAAGTCGGTGGGCCTGAACGGCGTCGGCCTCAAGGCCGTGAACGCGCTCTCGACCGACTTCGAGGTGTGCGCCTTCCGCGACGGCAAGTGCAAGCGCGCCCGCTTCAGCATGGCCGAGCTGGTGGAGGAGTCGGAGATTGAAGATACGACCGAACCCAACGGCACGCTGGTGCGCTTCACCCCCTCGCCGGATATTTTCCGCGACTATGCTTTCCGCGAGGAGTTTATCCTGCCGCTGGTGAAGAATTATACATTCCTGAACACGGGCCTGTCGGTTGTGCTCAACGGCAAGCGCTACTACTCCAAGGGAGGCCTGAGCGACCTGCTGGAGGATAACATGACCAAGGACCAGCAGCCGCTCTACCCCATCATCCACCTCAAGGGCGACGACATCGAGGTTGCCATCACGCACGTGAACCAGTACGGCGAGGAGTACTACTCGTTTGTGAACGGGCAGCACACCACGCAGGGCGGCACGCACCTGAGCGCGTTCAAGGAGGCTGTGTCGCGCACAATCAAGGACTACTTCGCGAAGAATTTCGAGTACACCGACATCCGCAACGGCATGGTTGCGGCAGTGGCCGTGAAGGTTGAAGAGCCCATGTTCGAGTCGCAGACCAAGACGCGCCTGGGCAGCCGCGAGATGAGCCCCGACGGTGTGACCATCGCCAAATACGTTGGCGACTTCCTGCGCAAGGAGCTCGACAACTACCTCCACCGCAACCTGGACGTGGCCGACATCATTCTGAAAAAGGTGCAGGAAAACGAGCGGGACCGCAAGGCAATGGCGGGCGTGGCGAAGAAGGCGCGCGAGATGTCCAAGAAGGTGAGCCTCTACAACAAGAAGCTCAACGACTGCCGGGTGCACCTGAACGACACCCGCGGCAACGAGGACCAGAAGCTTGCCAGCTCGATATTCATCACCGAGGGCGACTCGGCGGGCGGCTCCATCGAGAAGGTGCGCGACGTGGCCACACAGGCCGTGTTCAAGCTGCGCGGAAAGCCGATGAACTCCTTCGAGGCGTCCAAGAAAGACATTTACTCCAACGAGGAGCTGACGCTGCTGCAGGCAGCGCTGAACATTGAGGACGGTATCGACGGGCTGAGATATAATAAGGTAATCATAGCCACGGATGCCGATGTAGACGGCATGCACATACGCCTGCTGATGCTTACGTTCTTCCTTCAGTTCTTCCCCGACCTGATCAAGAAGGGGCATGTGTACGTGCTTCAGACACCGCTCTTCCGCGTGCGCAACGGCAAGACTGCCCGCCGGACCACGCGTGCGCGCAAGGGCGAGAAAGCGGACGACACCGTGTACTGCTACTCTGACGCCGAACGCGTCGCCGCCATCAAGCGCTTCGGGGAAAATGCGGAGATTACGCGATTCAAAGGTCTGGGCGAGATATCGCCGGACGAGTTCCGCGGCTTCATCGGCCCGGACATGCGCGTGGACCGCGTGAGCCTTCGGCGCGACGACTCAGTGAACGACGTGCTCACCTTCTACATGGGCAAGAACACGATGGAGCGTCAGAATTTTATCATCGATAACCTGATAGTAGAAGATGACTCGCACAACGACCAAATCTGAGCGACGTGTGGCGCTGTTTCCGGGCACTTTCCACCCTTTCACGAAGGGCCACTACGACATTGCCCTGCGCTCGCTGGAGCTCTTCGACGAGCTTGTGATAGGCGTTGGCTACAATATCGCCAAAGGGGAATGCGACCCGGGCGAACGTATTGAGCCCATCAGACGTTTATTCGAGGGCGACCCGCGGGTGCGTGTGGAGGCCTACGCCGGGCTTACGGCGGACTTTGCGGCGTCCATAGGGGCAGCGGCGATAGTCCGCGGGGTGCGGTCGGCCAAGGATTTCGAGTATGAGCGCGACATGGCCGACATCAACTCGCGCCTGGCGCCGGTGCAGACGGTGGTGCTCTTTGCGCGTCCGGAACTGGCGGCGATATCGTCGTCGGTGGTGCGCGAGCTGGAGGCCAACGGCCGCGATGTGAGCGAGTTCCTGCCTCATTCAACTTATGCAGGCAAAAGTTGAGGTTTAGGGGTTTATGGGTTTATAAGTTTATGTGATTTATATTTTTCATTAGAAACAAAGACTTATTTATTCCATAGACAACTTTTTTGACATTGAAATTAATACATTAAACCTTAGATTTCGCGTGCGGAATTTAAATACGAATATGAAACATACACTCCTCTCTCTCCTACTGATTCTGTTGGGCTGGTTGCCGACGACGGCGCAGCTCAACGACGGCTTCACGCCCGACCGCAAGCTGGCCACGGCGCAGGCCATCATCGACCGCTACTACGTTGAGGACGTCGACAACGACACCATAGTCAGCGAGGCCATCAAGGCGATGCTCAAGACGCTCGACCCCCATTCGGCCTACACGTCGGCGTCGGAAACGAAAGAGTTCACCGAGCCCCTGGACGGCAAGTTCAGCGGCATCGGCATCCAGTTCAACATGCTCGAGGACACGGTCTATGTGATTCAGACCATCCCCGGGGGCCCGTCGCAGAAGGTGGGCATCATGGCCGGCGACCGCATCATCGCGGCCAACGACACCGTGCTGGCCGGCCAGAAGATGGTCAACACCAAGGTGATGAAGTACTTGCGCGGGCCGAAGGGCTCGGAGGTGACGCTCAAGGTGAAGCGCGGCAACGACCTGATTGACTTCCTGGTGACGCGCGACGACATACCCCTGTACAGCATCGACGAAAGCTTCATGGCCGACCCGACCACGGGCTATATCCGCATCACCCGCTTCGGCGAGGACACGCCCAACGAGTTCCGCCGCGCCCTGCTCAAGCTTCAGGAGCAAGGCATGGAGAACCTCATCCTGGACCTGAGCGGCAACGGCGGGGGCTACCTCGGCGCGGCCTTCCAGATAGCATCCGAGTTCCTGCCCAAGGGGACGCCGGTGGTGAGCACCGCCGGGCGCCGTTCGCCCTCGCAGGAGTACCGCACCGAGGAGGACGGTCTCTTCCCCAAGGGCCGCCTGGTGGTAATTACCGACCAGACCTCGGCATCGGCATCGGAAATTCTCTCCGGAGCCATCCAGGACAACGACCGCGGCGTGGTGGTAGGCCGCCGCACCTTCGGCAAGGGACTGGTGCAGAGGCCGTTCCCCTTCCCGGACGGTTCGATGATCCGCCTGACTGTTTCGCGCTACTATACCCCCTCGGGTCGGTGCATCCAGAAGCATTACGACAAGGGCCACGGAGAGGAGTACCAGATGGAACTCTACAACCGCTACGAGGGCGGGGAGCTCTGGAGCGCCGACAGCATCCACCGCGACCCGTCGGAACTCTACTACACGCTGCGCAACCACCGGCCCGTGTATGGCGGCGGAGGTATCATCCCGGACGTGTTCGTACCCGTGGACACGTCGGCCTATTCGCCCTACTACCGCGACCTGGTGGCCAAGGGTGTGCTGAACCGCACAGTAATCCGCTATGTGGAAAGTAACCGCGAGGAACTGACAAAGGAGTACCCCACCGACGATGCTTTCCAGGCTCGGTTCGTCGTGCCGCAGGAGCTCATCGAGAAGCTCATTGCCGCCGGCACCGACGCCGGCGTGGAGTTCAACGCCGACCAGTGGGACCGCTCCAAGGTTGTCGTAACCGCCATCATGAAGGGCCTTATGGCGCGCGACCTCTACACCGACGGCAGCTATTACCGCCCACTGAGCAAGCTCAATCACGAATTCAACAAGGCGCTGGAGGTTATCAACGACCCGGCGCAGTATAACCATATTCTCACCGACACAACAAATCCGCTGCAACCATGACATTAGCCCAGAACGCATACCGCATATTCGAGGAATCCGTACGCAACTACCACATCGACGACGACGTTGACGCGCCTTCGCGCCGCCCATACGCCGACGGGACGCTGGAGGCTGTGCTGTACGACAAGAACCATATCGACGCCGTGCAGTGGCACCTCGAGGATATTATCCGCGACCCGGACATCGACCCCGTGGCCGCGCTGGCCCTCAAGCGCCGCATCGACCGCTCCAACCAGGACCGCACCGACATGGTGGAGGAGCTGGACACCTATTTCCGCAACCGCTTCGCGGATGTGGTGACGGCCCCTGATGCGACCATCAACACCGAGAGTCCGGCGTGGGCGTTCGACCGCCTGTCCATCCTGGCACTGAAAATCTACCACATGGAGGCCGAGGCCAACCGCGCCGACGCTACGCCGGAGCACCGCGCCCGCTGTGCCGCCAAGCTGGCGGTGCTGAAGGAGCAGCAGGCCGACCTGACGGCGGCAATCGACACCCTGCTGGAGGACATGGCCGCCGGCCGCAAGTACATGAAGGTGTACCGCCAAATGAAAATGTACAACGACGTGGATACAAATCCGGTGTTGTATGCCGCGAAGTGAAAATACGGTGGTGCTGGTGCGGTTTTCGGCGTTTGGGGACGTTGCGATGACTGTGCCGGCGGTTTACTCGGCGTGCCGCTGCTACCCGGACGTGCGTTTCGTGATGGTTACGCGTCCGGCAATGACGAGCATGTTCGTCAACGCGCCGGCGAACCTGACGGTGGTCGGCTATGACCTCAAGGGGGAATACGCGGGCCTTTCGGGGATTCGGCGTATGGTGTCGGACATGTGCGTCCGCTTCAAACCTTCGGCGATGGTGGACCTGCACGACGTTCTGCGTACGCGCATCATGGGCATCCTCCTGAGGCTTAACGGCGTGGCTGTGAGCCGCATACACAAGCCTCGGGCAGCACGGCGCCGCATTACGCGCGAGCGCGGTAAGGACCTGACGCCGGCGCCAACTCAGCGCGAGCTTTTCCGCCGGGCCTTCGCTGAGGCTGGCTACCCGGTGGAGGAGTGCTTCGACGGCCTCTTTGCGGGACGCGACTCGGCCCCGGCGGAGCTATATGCCGCCATCACGACGCCCAAGGGCGTAGGGGAGCAGTGGGTCGGTATCGCTCCTTTTGCGGCCCATCCCGGGAAGGTTTACCCGCCCGAAAAGATGGAGGAGGTTGTGAAACTGCTGTGCGATAAGTTGCCCGACAGCCGCATATTCCTCTTCGGCGGCGGGGGCGAGGAGCAAGCGGTGCTGGAGCGGTGGGCCGAAAAATACCCCTGCTGCACGTCGCTGGCCGGAAAGCGCTACGGATTTCAGGCCGAGCTGGCGCTGATGAACCACCTGGACGTGATGGTGAGCATGGACTCGGCCAACATGCACCTTGCGGCCATCGCCGGCACGCGCGTGGTGAGCCTCTGGGGGGCGACCCATCCCGCCTGCGGCTTCACGCCCTGGAGGGCTGTGGAGGACGACTTTGTGCAGACCGACCTGCCCTGCCGCCCCTGCTCCGTGTTCGGCAACAAGCCCTGCCGCCGCGGCGACCTTGAATGTTTCAACGCCATCAGCCCCGAGCGGGTGGTTGGCGCAATTCTCAAAACTCTCTGATTATGGACGATATAGATCTCCGAGGCCAACAAACGCCGCGCGGCAACGACGCCGAGGTGGAGAAAGCCCTGCGCCCCGAGCGCTTCGAGGACTTCAACGGCCAGGACCACATAAAAGAAAACCTGCGCGTGTTCGTGCAGGCCGCCCGCATGCGCGGTGAGGCGCTGGACCACATCCTGCTGTTCGGTCCTCCGGGATTGGGCAAGACAACGCTCTCGAACATCATAGCCAAGGAGCTTGGCGTGGGCATGAAGGTGACCTCCGGTCCGGTGCTGGACAAGCCGGGCGACCTGGCGGGTATCCTGACGTCGCTGGAGGAGAACGATGTGCTCTTCATCGACGAGATTCACCGTCTGAGCCCGGTGGTGGAGGAGTACCTCTACTCGGCCATGGAGGACTTCCGCATCGACATCATGATTGACAAAGGACCGGGGGCCCGGAGTGTACAGCTGACCCTGGCGCCGTTCACGCTGGTGGGTGCGACCACGCGCAGCGGTATGCTCACGGCGCCGCTGCTGACGCGCTTCTCCATCCAATGCCACCTGGAGCACTACGACCACACGGTGCTGAAGCGCATCATCGAGCGTTCGGCACGATTATTGCGTGTAGAAATATCGTCGGAGGCTGCGCAGGAAATTGCGATGCGCTCGCGCGGGACGCCCCGAATCGCCAACGCACTGCTGCGGCGTGTGCGCGACTTCGCCCAGGTGAAGGGTTCGGGCAACATCGACCTGCCCATTGCCCGCTATGCGCTGGAGGCACTGAACATCGACCAATTCGGACTTGACAAAATTGACAACCGCATCCTGAGCACCATCATCCGCAAGTTCCACGGGGGTCCGGTGGGTCTGAACACCATTGCGACGGCTATCGGGGAGGACCCGGGCACGATCGAGGAGGTGTACGAGCCCTACCTGATTCAGCAGGGCTTCATCAAGCGCACCGCCCGCGGGCGTGAAGCCACGGTGCTGGCCTACGAGCATCTCGGGGTTAACCGCGCCGACGATTTGGGGCTGTTTCAGTGAACTTTTTGAGGATTAGAAGATTAGAGATTATTTTTGGATTAGAGATTATAAGATTATTTGTCGGGATTAGAAGATTAAGAGATTATAAGATTAGGAGATGAGAGATTAGGAGATTAAGACTTGGGGGCAGGGCTTGGCTTCAATCCCATAAACCAGTGAACTCTTAAAGCCACCATCTCCTAACTCTATAAGCCTCTAAACCTGTAAACTCATAAACCCCTAAACTTTAAACATTAACCCCATAACCCTTAAGTTTCGCCTGCGAAACTTAAACAGATATGTCCAAGCACGAAAAATCACCAGAACTGAAGGAGAAAATCTCCTTCCTGCCCGATACTCCCGGCGTGTACATGTACTTCGACGCAGCCGGGACGGTGATCTATGTGGGCAAGGCGAAGAACCTGAAGCGGCGCGTGTCGTCCTACTTCAACCGCACCCACGACAACCTGCGCACGAACCTGCTGGTGCGCAACATCGCCGACATGAAGTACATCGTGGTGCCCACGGAGCAGGACGCGCTGAACCTCGAGAACTCGATGATCAAGGAGTACAAACCGCGCTACAACGTGCTGCTCAAGGACGACAAGTCGTACCCGTGGATAGTGGTGACCAACGAGATGTACCCGCGGGTGTTCCTCACGCGCCAGCATATCAAGGACGGGTCGAAGTACTACGGGCCGTACACGAACACGTCCGTAGCGCGGACGGTACTGGAGCTGATCCGTCAACTCTACCCTGTGCGGACGTGCCGCCTGCCCATCACGCCCGACTATATCGCCAAGGGCAAGGGGCGGCTGTGCCTGCAGTACCACATCCACAAGTGCCGCGGCTGCTGCACGGGCGAAATCGACCATAAGACCTACGGCATCTACATCGACCGCATACGCCAGATTCTGCGCGGCGAGACGCAGGAGCTAATGAACTATCTGCGCGAGGAGATGGAGTCGCTGGCTGCGGATTTGCGCTTCGAGGAGGCCCAGGAGCTGAAGGAGAGCTACCGCCTGCTGGAGAATTACCGCTCCAAGAGCGTTATTGTGAGCCAGACCATAGGCGATATCGATGTGTTCGGCTTCGACGACGACGGCTCCAGCAACGTATACATTAATTATATGCATGTTCGGCGCGGGGCGGTGGTGCGGTCGGTGACGCTGCGCTACAAGCGGTCGTTGGACGAGAGCCGTGCGCAGCTCCTGAGCTACGCCATGGACGAAATCCGGCAGCAGTTCGGCGCCGTGTTCGACGAGGTCATCGTGGCCGAGGCTCCGGAGGTGGACATGACCGGCGTTTCGTTCACCATACCCCGGCGCGGCGACAAGGCCAAGCTGCTGGAGGTGAGTCAGCGCAACGCACGTCAGAACCGCCTGGACGACCTCAAGCACATGGAGCGTCATAACCCCGAGGAGCGCACCGAGAAGCTGCTGGAGCGCATCAAGAGCGACTTCCATCTCTCCGAACTCCCCCGCCACATCGAGTGCTTCGACAACTCCAACATCCAGGGCACGAACCCGGTGGCGAGTTGCGTGGTGTTCCGCGACGGCCGCCCGGCCAAGCGCGATTACCGGCATTTCAACATCAAGACCGTGGAAGGTCCGGACGACTTTGCGTCCATGAAAGAGGTGCTGACGCGCCGCTACACCCGCCTGATGGAGGAGGGGCAGGAGTTGCCGCAGCTCATCGTGGTGGACGGTGGCAAGGGGCAGCTCAGCAGTGCGGTGGAGGCCCTGGACGCCATGGGACTGCGCGGACGCATCGCCGTGGTGGGCATTGCCAAGCGCCTGGAGGAAATCTACTTCCCCGGTGACTCCATACCTTTATATATAGACAAGAATTCGGAGACCCTGCGCGTGATTCAGCATCTGCGCGACGAGGCCCACCGCTTCGGCATCACGCACCACCGCAACCGCCGCTCAAAGTCGGCGCTGGTGGGCGAGCTGGACGGCATCAAGGGCATCGGCCCCAAGACGGCGGAGGCCTTGCTGAAGGAGTTCAAGAGCGTCAAGCGCATCCGCGAGGCCTCGGCCGAGCAATTAGCCGCCGTGGTAGGGCCGGCCAAGGCCAAGACCGTACACGCGGCGCTGAACCCGCCGGCGGAGGGGTGATTTTTTGCCTGCCGGGGCGGTAGTTCCGTTTTTTTATCGTAAATTTGTAGCAGAAACCAAAATCAAACGCAATCTATGTTCAAACGTATGTTCAGAGTGGCTCTTATGGCCGCCATGCTTGTGGGCGCAGCAGCGTCGGCACAGGCTCAGTTTAACCTCAACAAATCGAAAGTAATCTCGGGTGTGAGCAAGGCAGCCCAGGCCGTGACGCTCACCGACGCGCAGATGACCGAGTACGTGCGCGAATACATCGACTGGATGGACAAACATAACCCCGTTCTGCCCGACGACGACCCCTATACCATCCGCCTGAACCGCCTCACCGAGGGCCTGACCGACGTTGAAGGCCTGCCGCTGAATTTCAAGGTGTACAACGTGGTGGATGTCAATGCCTTTGCCTGCGCCGACGGCAGTGTGCGCGTGTTTGCGGCTCTTATGGACATCATGAGCGACGACGAACTCCTGGGCGTCATCGGCCACGAAGTAGGCCATGTGGCACACCACGACTCCAAGAAGGCTTTCAAGCAGGCTCTTCTGACATCCGCACTGCGCGATGCCGTGGGTTCCACCAACGGCAATGTTGCAGCCCTGACCGATTCACAGCTGGGCGACCTGGGCGAAAAACTGGCAGGAGCTACCTACTCCCAGAAGCAGGAAAATGCCGCTGACGACTACGGCTACGAATTCCTCAAGTCCCACGGCAAGAATCCCTACGCCATGGCCATGTCGTTCAAGCGCCTCAAGGCGATGCAGGGCGAGAGCAAAACCAGCAAGATGAACCAACTTTTCTCCTCGCACCCCGACCTTGACAAGCGCATACAGCGCATGGAGAAACGCGCCAAGAGCGAGGGCTACTCCGAACCTGAGGCGACTGCTGCTGAATAAGTTACCCCATGGACGAGAGCGGCGACATGACCCTGCGCGGGGCGCAATCGGCGGTGGACCGTTGGATCACCACCACGGGCGCGGGCTACTTCTCGCCGCTGACCAACATGGCTGTTCTGACGGAGGAGGTCGGTGAGGTGGCACGCGTCATCGCGCGCCTGGACGGCGACCAGCGTGCCAAGCCGGGCGACAGCCTCGACCTGGCCGACGAGTTGGCCGATGTGCTGTGGGTGGTGTGCGCCCTCGCCAACCAGCACGGCATCGACCTTACAGAAGCCTTCGAAAAGAACCTGCTCAAGAAAACCGTCCGCGACGCCGAGCGGTTCAAGGGCCGGGATAATTAGTCAGATTGTCAAATTGACAGTTTGACCCGACAAGAAAACCAAACAAGAATAATGATAATGGAACATAACCACGAACACGACCACAACCACGAACACTGTGGGCACGACCACGGGCACGACCACGAATTGGAGGCCCATGAGCCGGATAAATACACGGCCGCCATCGCCGCATCGCACGTCCTCGAGGACGACGAGGCCGTTGCCGCCGAGGTGAGCAAAATCCTCGACGAGCACTTTGCCGAAAACAACAACAAGGCGGTGTACACCTTCCTGCTGAACACCATTGACCTTACGACCCTCAAGGCCACCGACAGCCCCAGCTCCGTGGCCGATTTCACCGAGAATGTGAACCGCTTCGAGAATGAGCACCCCGAGCTGCCCAACGTGGCGGCCATCTGCGTGTACCCCAACTTTGCGGGCATCGTGCGCTCGGTGCTGGAAGTAAGCGAGGTGAGCATAGCCTGCGTCAGCGGCGCATTCCCCTCCTCGCAGTCCTTCCCCGAGGTTAAGATTGCCGAAACGGCCCTGGCACGCGAAGCCGGTGCTGACGAAATTGACATCGTCCTCAACCTGGGCTACTTCCTCGACGGCGACTACGAGAGCATGTGCGACGAAATCATGGAGCAGAAAGAGGCATGCCGCGGCGGACACCTGAAGGTGATTCTCGAAACGGGCGCGCTCAAAACCGCCCGCAACATCAAGATTGCATCGGTGCTGTCGATGTACTCCGGGGCCGACTTTATCAAGACCTCCACGGGCAAGGAGTTCTCCGGCGCAACGCTCGAGGCAGCCTACGTTATGTGTCAGTGCATCAAGGAGTACTACGAAATTTCCGGCCGCAAGGTTGGTTTCAAGGCCTCCGGCGGCGTGGCTTCCACAGAGGATGCGGTGAAGTACTACACCATCGTGAAGGAAGTGCTCGGCGAAGAATGGCTCACCAACGAGCTCTTCCGCATCGGCGCCTCCCGCCTGGCCAACAACCTGCTCTCCGACGTCCTCGGCGAGCCCACCAAGGCATTTTAATCACCCTCCCCTGCCGGAGCTACCGCTCAGGCGGGGGCATTATTCCGCACCCCACATGAAAGTATGGATTTTTCTTAATGGCATGCAGCAGGGACCCTTCGAGCTGGAGGAGCTGCTGGATATGCCGGTGAACGAGAACACCAAGGTATGGTTCGAGGGCCTGGCCAAATGGTACCCCGCGGGCACACTTCCTGAAATGCGCCCGCTCTTCGACGGGACATTGCGGCGTGCGGAAACCATGACCGTTCCGCCGCCCAAGCCGGCCGATGCATCGCCTGCGGCTCCCTCCGAAGTGATTATCGTTGAGGAAACGCCGGAGGAGACTACTGTTTATGTGGCCGAAAGTGCGCCCATCGAGCCGCCGACACCACCTCGTGCGCCCCTACAGCCGGCTGTTCCGGTGACGCCGGCGCCGCCCTGCCCGCCGTCGTACCTGGTGTGGGGCATCGTGCTGACCATATGCTGCTGCTCGCCGCTGGCCATCGGCGTAATCATCGCCTCGGTGATGGTGGGCTCGAACTATGCCCGCGGGAATTACGCCGGCGCTGAACGCGCGTCGGAGTGGGCGCAGTGGTTAATCATGCTCACGCTGGCTCTGGGAATCCTGCCCATCATATTCCTGTGCATATTCCTATGAGGCTGCGCACCGTCGGCCTGACGGCCCTGTGGACCTTCGGGCTCGTCCTTGCGGGCGTCTTGCTTTACTATTACTACGCGGTCGACCCGTCCTTGTCGGCGTCAGCGCCCAAGTGCACCTTTAAGGTACTCACGGGGTGGGACTGTCCCGGCTGCGGGAGTCAACGCGTCTTCCATGCCCTGCTCCACGGCCATGTGGCGGAGGCGTGGGGGCACAATGCTTTCATTTTCTTTGCACTGCCGATAGCGCTCTTTTACGCCGTGGTTGAGACCGGTCGTCGGCGTTGGCCCCGTTTTCATGCCGCCAGCATCCATCCGGCAATCCTCCTCCCCCTGGCCGCAGCCATCATCCTCTGGTGGATAGGCCGCAACGTGTGGTAGACTATTTGGCCAAAGTGCCGTTGCAACGCGGATAGTCACTGCAACCCCAGAATTGCTCGCCCTGATGAGTCCCTCTGCGGATAGTTCGTTGCAACATAGGTTTGCCGCAACGGGGACATGTGGGAGCGCCTTCTGCGGCGGCTTTTTCTCGCCTCTCCTCCAGTCTGGTTTTAGTCAGATTCTCAGCGAAGCCTCCTTGCTGCTTGAAGTCGCGCAGTTGGGCAGTGAGCATGCTGGTGAGCATTGCGTTCATCTTGATGCATAGGGCAATGAGGCAGTTAGCCGCATCTTCGGAGCTCCCTTTTTCGAGGAAAAAGTCCAGCCGAGATTTTTGCCCGGTTATGTGGTTGAGTGCGTCGGTGATGAAATTCTCTGTGTAGTTCGGTTTTTCAAGTTGTAGATTTATAACTCCTTGAAAGCGGCGGTCGGAGGTGGGCCATGTCGGAAGGCCGTGGCGCATCATGAAGTTCATGAAATCACCCATAAGTTCATGACAACTTCCTCGTGCAACGTCGGTGAGCCGCATTTCGGTTTCCAGAGAGGTCTCATGTCGGCCGGAACCTTCAGCAATATTAGCTCGGATGGAGCGTGCGGCTTGGGTCATTTGGTCGTAGAGGCGATGACCGGGGTCTATTTTGTAGTCCACGAAGCGGTCGCAGAAACTCTGCGTAGCTAACTCTATTATGTTGGCGAGCACCCATGAGTTAAGCCAGAAATATGAGGGGGCGGCGGTAAATTTAATGGCCATTGTTTGGGTTGAGAAGGTTTTTTGTCAAATTGACAAGTTGACAAAATGACAAATTGACATTTGGAGATTTTGCCCCAAATATACGAGTTTTTTCCGGGCCAAAAAAGAAATTGTCATATTGACAAGTTGACAAATTGACAAATTGACAATTTTGAATGACAGGTTGTGCAGGTGAGGGATTTTTTGTATTTTTGCGAGTTGAATCTTTTTATATGACTGCTTGTAAGGAAG